>NZ_JBBNLR010000011.1:0-81554 GCF_040092375.1 Collinsella sp. CLA-ER-H5 | reverse complement strand
GCGCTACACCAACTTTCTCGACACTACCTCTTTAGTTCCTCAAAGGCGCTCGAATCAGCCCAATACTCCGACTCATTAAACAACTTCTGAGCCGCATGCACCCTACTAAACGAATGGTCGTTAACCCGATAGGGGCTATAGAGCTCCCCGGCAATCATGCGGTCCCATTCAACCTTATTTGTCATGCCAACCCCCTAGGCTAAGCGTTAGATGCGAAAAAGTATATCAACTAAGAACAGAAGACCAGCAAGCTACCAACAGCGTTAACCAGCCCTTTTGCTTGCGCCCGGGAGGGACTCATATGAAGTTTATCGCGAGTTCCGCACGCAAAGGAAAGCACTTAATATGCTCTCCGTGCGAGCAGGACTGTAGAGCAGGAAACTTTACCTGCGGCCCCGCCGGGAATAGCAAAAGGGCGACCCCCTTAGGAGTCGCCCTTGTTGAGCTGCTTATGTACGGCTGTTACTCGGCGTCGTGGTGACGGCGAGGCTTTCGGCCTCCGTTGTCGCCGGGACGGCGCGGACGGTCGCTGCGCTCAGAGCGCTCACGACGCGGACGCTCACGGCGCTGGAAGTGCTCGCCGTCGCCCTCGGAGGCACCCTCGGCACGAGCAGGGGCCTCGGGCTTATCCAGACGATCGAGCGAGATCTTGCCGCGATCGTCGACCTCGATGACGACGACCTTGACCTCGTCGCCCACGTTGAGAACGTCCTCGACCTTCTCCACGCGACCCTTGGCAACGCGGGAGATGTGCAGCAGGCCGTCCTTGCCGGGCAGCAGGTTGACGAAGGCGCCGAAGGGCTGGATGGAGACCACGCGACCGGTGTACTCCTCGCCCGGCTCGGGAACCTTGATGATGAGCTTGATGCGCTCAACGGCCTGGTCGACGGACTCGCCGGTGCCGCCGACAAAGACTGTGCCGTCCTCCTGGATGTCAACCGAAGCGCCGGTCTCGTCCTGGATGCCGCGGATGACCTTGCCGCCGGAACCGATGACGTCACGGATCTTGTCGGTCGGAACCTGGATGGAGACGATGCGCGGGGCGGTGCTGCGCGTGGTGTGACGCGGCTCGGGGATCACATCGAGCATCTTCTGCAGGATGAAGGCGCGACCCTCCTTGGCCTGCTGCAGGGCGCGGGCCAGGATGTCGAAGGTAAGGCCGGTGGCCTTGTTATCCATCTGCAAGGCGGTGATGCCCTCGGTGGTGCCGGTGACCTTAAAGTCCATGTCGCCCAGGAAGTCCTCGAGACCCTGGATGTCGGACAGGACCACGGTCTTGCCCTCCTCCTGAATCAGGCCCATGGCGATACCGGAGACCGGGCGCTTAATGGGCACGCCGCCGTCCATAAGGGCGAGCGTGGAGCCGCAGGTCGAAGCCATCGAAGAGGAGCCGTTGGACTCCATGACCTCGGAGACGACGCGGATGGCGTAGGGGAACTCGTTCTCGTCGGGAAGCACCGGAAGCAGAGCGCGCTCAGCCAGGTTGCCGTGACCGATCTCGCGGCGCTTGGGACTGCCCATGCGGCCGGTCTCGCCGGTGCAGAACGGCGGGAAGTTGTAGTGGTGCATGTAGCGCTTGCCCTCGGTGGGCTCGATGGTATCCAGACGCTGGCCCTCGTTGAGCATGCCGAGCGACAGGACGGAAAGAACCTGGGTCTGGCCACGCTGGAACAGGCCGGAGCCGTGAACGAGCGGCAGGTAGTTGTCCTTCACCATGATGGGACGGATCTCGTCGGCGGCACGGCCGTCGACGCGCTCGCCGGTCTCGACGACCATGGTGCGCATGGCCTTCTTCTCGAGCTTCTTGAGCGCCACGGGGATCTCGCGCTCCCAAGCGGCCTGCTCCTCCTCGGTGAACTCGGCGCGGATGGACTCCTTCAGAGCCTCGACCTTACCGATACGGGAGAGCTTGTCGGCGTCGCGAAGGGCGGCAGCCATCTCGTCGTAGTGGGCGAAGATGCGCTCCTGGACCTCCTCGACGGGCTGGTCGAGCGGGTACTCCTTCTTGACGATGGGGCCGTTGACCTGCTCCCACTCGGCGACGAACTCGTCCTGAGCATGGCAGAAAGCAGCAAGGGCCTCCTGGCCAAACTTCATGGCAGCGAGCATGTCGTCCTCGGAGATCTCCTCGGCGCCGGCCTCAACCATCGAGATGAAGTCGGCAGAGCCGCCCAGCTCCAGGTCCAGATCGGAGTTCTCGCGCTCCTCGTAGGTGGGGTTGACGATAAACTCGCCGGTCTCCACGTTACGGCCGATGCGCACGCAGGCAAGCGGGCCCTCGAAGGGCACGCCGCCGAGCGTCATGGCCAGGGAAGCACCCATGACGTTGATGACGTCGAAGGGGTTGACCTGGTCGGCGACGAGCGAGGTGGCGACGATGTGCACCTCGTTGCGGAAACCATCCGGGAAGCTCGGGCGAATCGGGCGATCGATCATGCGGGCCGTGAGCGTGGCCTTCTCGCTGGGACGGCCCTCACGCTTGAGGTAGCCACCCGGGATGCGGCCCGCGGCGTACATCTTCTCGTTGAAGTCAACGGTCAGCGGGAAGAAGTCGTAGTTCTTGCGCTCCTTGGAAACGACCACGGTGTCGAGCATCGTAGTGTCGCCCTGCTTGACCAGGCATGCGCCGGTGGCCTGCTTGGCAAGCTCGCCCGACTCAAAGGTGTAGGTCTTGCCGTACAGCTCAAAGGTCTTGGATACGAGTGTCATTGTTCTCCTTTACCCCACAGGCCCCTTGCCTGCGGGCTTCTCATGTGACGCGGGCCCCCTGCCCCCGCCACGCTTCAGAGCGCGATTGTTCACGCCCTTACACAAAAAGAGCGCCCCGCTGCGCAGGACGCTCTTAGCATGTACAAATCCTTACTGGATGTTGTCGCGGATGCCCAGAGCCTTGATGAGCTCACGGTACTCGACGATGTCGTTCTTCTTGATGTAGGAGAGAAGACGACGACGACGGCCGACGAGCATGAGCAGGCCACGACGGGTGTGGAAGTCCTTCTGGTGGGACTTCATGTGCTCGGTCAGCTCCTTGATGCGCTCGGACAGGATGGCGACCTGAACCTTGGGGTTGCCGGTGTCGACCGGAGTGTTACCGAACTGGGCAGTCAGCTCCGCCTTGCGCTCTTTGGAAACAGTCATTGTTTCACCTTTCGTTTTGCGTCGCCATCGGGCGACTCGATTCGCCTCGGACTGGGAAGCCGCCGGTGGAGCGAGCAACCAAGGTCGAGGTACCAACAGGCCGATATGTTACCACAAGCAGCCCCCGCCTGCGCGTCATCACCGACCCAACATGAATTCCATCGCGCGGAGGCGCTGATCGGTGTGCGTCGCAGCCCAAACATGCGAAAGCCCGAGCAGGAATGCCGCCGTATGCGGGTCGATTCGCTCGGCCATGAGCGCATCGAAGGTCATGGACATGAGGGCGCGCAGCCATGCGGTCTCACCGGTCGAGACCAGCTCGGCACCCGGAACGCTCGACGCGCACGACCCGCACATGAGACCGCCCGCCTGGGCTGAAAAATACGACAGCATGGGGTCTCCGCACAGCACACAGGCCGAAAAATCGGGACGATAGCCAACGTGCGATAGCAGCTTAAAGACATATGCCGCCACAAGTAGGTCCATATGTGCCGTGTCAAGCCCGCTGCCCACCAGGGCAAGCGCTCGCTGCGTTATGGCAAAGGTAAACGGGTCCTCGGCGTCCTCGAACGAGCACACGCGCGCGACCTCGGCGATCGCGCTTGCGGCGCAGGTCGTCTCGTAATCGGGCGCAGCGCCGAGCGGCGCCTCCATAAGCTCGGCCTGAGAAACCACGTCGAGTGACCGTCCATGTGCGAGCAGCATATCGACCGTACAGAACAGCTCGCAGCGCGCAGCCAGGCGTCCGCCGGGTTTGCGGGCGCCCTTTGCCACTGCACGAACCTGCCGTCCACGCTCGTCAAGCATCGTCAAGATCAGGTCGGTCTCTTTGAGCTTCGTCTTATCGAGCACGAGCACTTTCGTGCGATATGTCCGGGAGCCTGCCATGCGCGCCGCGCGTCCTTAGTCCTCGGCGTTATAGCCAAAGCGGCGAATCTGGGCCTCGTCGTCGCGCCAGCCGGACTTGACCTTCACGTCCAGCTCCAAAAAGACCTGCGTGCCAAAGATGCGCTCAAGATCGCGACGGGCGTCGATACCGATATGCTTGATCATCTCGCCGCCTTTGCCGATGATGATGCCCTTTTGGCCCTCGCGCTCGACGTAAATGGTGGCGTGCACGCGCAGCACCTTCTTGGTCTGCTCGAGCGCATCGCAGATCACGCCAACGGAGTGCGGAATCTCATCACGGGTGCGGCGCAAGACCTTCTCGCGCACAAACTCGGCAACGAGCGTCTCGTCGGAAGCGTCGGTACCCATGTCCTCGGGGAACCAACGCGGACCCTCGGGCAAAAAGTGCGCAACGGTCTCGATAAAGGCATCGACGTTGAAGTTCTTGACCGACGACGTCACGATCTCGTCGTCATATTCCATGAGCTCGTGGGCGGCCTTAAGCTGCTCCATGACCTGTGCGGGATCGGCCTCATCGGCCTTGGTGAGCACCAAGACCTTCTTGCAACGGGCGCATCTGACGCGCTCGGCAACCCAGGCGTCTCCCCTGCCAATCGGTTTGGTGGCATCAATCAAAAACGCGACAACGTCGACATCGTTCAGCTCGAACAGCGCGCTCTTGTTGAGCTCGGATCCCAGGCCGTCCTTGGGCTTATGAATACCCGGGGTATCGACAAAGACTAGCTGGTAACCGGGACGGTTGACGACGGCGCGCATGCGGCGGCGGGTCGTCTGGGCCACCGGCGAGGTGATGGCGACCTTTTTGCCATAGCAGGCGTTGAGCAGCGTGGACTTGCCGGCGTTGGGGCGACCGACCAGGGCGACGAAGCCGCTGCGGAAACCGGGTTCAACGTCGCCAAAGCCCGCGAGGCCATCGTCCTCGTCGCACAGGGCGTCGAGCTCCTCGTCGCTCATGCCCTCAAACGGGTCAAACTCCTCGACCTCCTCATAGGCCTCGGTCTCCTCGGCATCCACCGCATCCAGGGACTCGTCGTCCAAAATTTCATCGATAGGCTGCATATTGTCGGACATGGAAATCCCTTTCTAAATAAAGTCGAGCGCGTGGGCAAATACCAGCAATCCCACAATCGCGGCGGTGATGGAAAGTACGTATACGGAGGCGGCGGCGATATCCTTCGCACGCTTTGCCAGAGGATGGATCTCCTGGGTCGCCAGATCGACAATCGCCTCCATGGCGGTGTTGCACAGCTCGCCGTGAATCACCAGGCCACAACAGATGATAATCGTGGCCCACTCGGCAATGTCGAGCCCCACGATGCAGCCGGCAATGACGGTGCACACGCCCGCCACAAGCATGACCTTAATGTTGCGCTCGGTCTTGACGGCGGTGACGAAGCCCTCCATGGCGTAGGAGAAGGACTTTAAGAAGGACGGATGATCCTTGTTCGATCCGGGAATCATAGACGGCTCCTAGTCGTGGGCGTGGTTGGTGATGGGGCCGACGTGGACCAGCTTGGGGTCCTCGCCGCGCTCGAGCGCCAGATCGCGCAGGATGGCGTCCTCGCGGGCCTCCATGACCTCGGCCTCGTCGTCCTCAATGTGGTCATACCCCAGCAGGTGCAGCATGCCATGCACGAGCATCAGGCGGCACTCGTCGGCAGGGCTATTGCCAAAGCCGGGGGCCTGACGGGCAATGACCTGCGGGGCCAGGATGATATCGCCGAGCTCGAGCGTCTCGTCGGCGGGAATATCCTCGTCAAAGGCCGAGTCGCATTCAAACGAGAGGACATCGGTGGTGCGGTCGATACCGCGCCACTCGTGGTTGAGCTCGTGCATCTCGTCTTCATCGACATACGAAAGGGAAATCTCGACTTCACGCTCAACGCCCTCGGCGGCAAGCACAACCTCGCAGATGTGCTCTACCTCCTGAGCGTCGAGCAGCATATCGAGCTCGGCATCGTTGCTGATCAATACACTCAACGGGACTCCTTTCGGTCGCGCGAGCGCTGCTCGCGCACGTCATCATAAGCATCATATGCCTCGACGATACGTCCCACCAGGGCATGGCGCACCACGTCGGCACGCTCGAGGTGAGAAAATGCGACATCGTCGACACGGCCCAAAATCTTCTCGACATCCGCCAAGCCACCACGACGGCCCACCAGGTCACGCTGGCTCAGGTCGCCAGTAATCACAAACTTGGAGTTAAAGCCCAGGCGCGTCAGGAACATCTTCATCTGCTCGGGCGTGGTATTTTGGGCCTCGTCGAGCACCACGAAGGCATCGCTCAGCGTACGGCCGCGCATGTAGGCAAGCGGGGCGATCTCAATCACGCCGCGCTCCATAAGCTCATCGGTGCGTTCGCGATCCATCATGTCAAAAAGGGCGTCGTAGAGCGGACGCATGTAGGGATCGATCTTTTCCTCAAGGGTACCGGGCAAAAAGCCCAGGTTCTCCCCCGCCTCGACAACCGGACGTGTCAAGATCAGACGGCCCACCTCGTGACGCTTGAGCGCGGCAACGGCGAGCGCCATAGCCAGATAGGTCTTACCGGTACCGGCAGGACCCAAGCCAAACGTGATGGTATGCGAGCGGATGGCATCCACATAGCGCTTTTGCCCGAGCGTCTTGGGGCGAATGACGCGGCCGCGATACGAAAGCAGCACGTCATCGCGAAGCGACGTAGCCTCGTGCTCACCGTCGCGCAAGACAGCCAGGCAGCGAGAGACATCGTCGGCAGACAGCGTGCGCCCGGCGGCCGCCTCGCGAAAAGCGTGCTCGAAAAAGCGCGCCACGAGTTCGACCTCGTCCGGGTCGCCGCTCACGGCGATGCTATCGCCACGGGCGACCACATGAGCGCGAACCAAGCTCTCGAGCGCACGAAGGACGCCGTCGCCGGCGCCCAAAACGCGCGAGGGATCAATTCCCTCGGGAACGGTAAGTCTAATCTTCGAGGCTTCCATGAACCTCCCTGCGTGCATGGACCAAGCCGGAATCATCGACTCCGATGATAGCAACATCGAGCAGGCACGGGGCTGTAAGTCCACAGGTATCGTCAAGACGGGCATGATGGAACGAGCCGAGCGTCAGGTTGTCACCATACTCGAGCACGGCACGCTCGACCGTGCCCACGCGACGACGAGCGTCGGCAATGGCGAGCTCCTGTGCGGCGGCCCGCATACGGCGGCTGCGCTCGGCCATAACCTCGGGCGGCACCTGGCCGGGCATCTCGGCAGCAAGGGTGCCGGGACGCTTGCTGTAGCGGAACACGTGCATACGCGAGAAACCCACACGGCGGCACAGCGCCAGCGACTCCTCGAACTCCTCGTCCGTCTCGCCAGGGAAGCCGACAATAACGTCGCAAGAAAGTGACGCCTGCGGCAGATTGGCGCGAATCATGCGCACCGTGTCCTCAAAGGCCTCGGCACTATAGGGACGGCCCATGCGATGCAGGGTCGCCGTGCAGCCGGACTGCACGGGCAGGTGCAAAAACGGGGCGATACGCTGCGGGTAGCGCGCCATAACCTTAAGCAGGCGCTCGGAGATATCCATAGGCTCGACCGAGGAAATGCGCACATGCGGAATAGACGTGCGCTCCATGATGGCCTCGAGCAGCTCATCGATTTCGACGTGCTCGTCGGTCGCGCTCTTGCCATCGTAGGCACCCAGGTTCACACCGGTCAGCACCACCTCGGGCACGCCGGCCTCCTGGGCCTCGCGAACTTGCTCGAGCACGGACTCGACGGGCACGGAGCGCTCGGGGCCGCGTGCCTTCCACACAATGCAATAGGTGCAGCGATGGTTGCAGCCGTCCTGAATCTTCACGCCCAGGCGAGAGCGACCGAGCACATCGACCACCTCGCCATCGCTGCAGGCGGGAACGTTATCGGACTCAACGCCCAGCACCTCGCAGACACGTTCGGCGACATCGATCTTGGACGGCTCGGCGATCACGCGATCCGAAAGCTCCAGCAGCTCCTCGGGATGCAAATTGACCACGCATCCGGTCACGACCACATAGGGCTCGTTTGGATAGGCCAGCGCATGACGGACGGCCTTACGGGTCTTGGCCTCGGCCTCGCCCGTAACGGCACAGGTGTTAATGACGATCAGATCGGCATCCTGGGAATCCACAATAGCAAAGCCCAGACGCATAAGATCGGCAGTGATGCGGTCAGACTCGACCCGGTTGACGCGGCAGCCGAGGTTGACGACGGAAATATGGGGTGCGAGCACGCGGGCTCCTTAATCGAGGATATCGTCGAGGGCACTCTTGATACGGTCGGTCACCGACTTCTTACCAGAAGCGACGTCATCGCCCATCTCATCGGCAAAAGCACGGAGCAGTTCGCGTTGCTTATTGGAAAGATTGGTGGGAACGACCACGCGCAGTTGCACGATCAGGCGGCCACGCGAACCGCCACCGCCAATGCGCGGCATGCCGTAATTATTGACGCTCACGGTGTCGCCGTACTGGGCGCCGGCGGGAACCGTCACCTTAACGACCTCGTCGGGCATAATGCCCTCGACCTCAATCTCGCAGCCGAGCGCAGCCTGCGCAATCGAGATATCGCTCACCAGGTACAGGTCGTCACCGTTGCGCTTAAAGCGCTCATGGTCGGCAACACGCACGTTGACAATCAGGTCGCCCGAGGGCTCGCCGCGAAGGCCGGCCTCGCCAAAGCCGCTCACACGCAGCTGGCGACCGGTCGAAACGCCGGCGGGAATATCGATGTCGATCTTATCGTGCGAAGGCGTGCGGCCCTGGCCGTCACAGGTCTCGCAGGGATGATCGATGACCGTGCCCTCGCCGTGGCAGTCGGGGCAAGGCGAAGAGGACTGAACCTGGCCCAGGAACGAACGCTGGACCGTCGTGACATAGCCCGTGCCGTGGCAGCGGCTGCACTGCTTTTCCTGTGCACCCTCGGCCCTACCGGTGCCGTTGCAATCCTCGCAGGGGGCAAGGCGGTCATAGCTGATCGTCTTTTTGCAACCGAGCGCCGCCTCCTCAAGGGTCACCGAAAGGGAGATGGCCATATCACGGCCGCGACGACGCTTACGGCGATTTCGGGCGCCACCGCCGGCGCCGCCGCCAAAGAACGACGAGAAGAGGTCGTCCATGCCCATGCCGCCAAAGATATCGTTAATGTCGACATAGCCGGAGCCACCGGGACCGTCGGGCGAACCGTAGCGATCGTAGTTAGCACGCTTCTGCTCATCGGAAAGAACGGAATAGGCCTCGTTGAGCTCCTTGAACTTGGCCTCGGCCTCGGGGTCGTCCGAAACATCCGGATGTACGGTACGGGCCTTCTTTAGAAACGCGCGCTTAATCGTCCGCGCATCGGCATCCTTGTCGACGCCAAGTACCTCGTAGTAATCCCTATTTTCCGACACGACCGAATCCTTCCGACTTTCATTATTGTCACAGTGCGTCCTATACCCAAGCTGGGCCGGCCGCAAACAGAGGGCTAGATGTTATTGCATTGCGTAGGGCGAAAGCATGGCACGTTGCGAGCAGCTCGCAAACCAAACCGACACGAGCGCGAACATAAATCCGTTGGCAAAACCGTTGGCAAACTGCATCGCGCCGCGCTTCCACCACAGCAGGCTGCGGTGCAGCACGCCGTCCGAGACCACCATGAAAAGGCCCATGGCAAACGGAATAAAGCACATCACGGCAAAGGCCGAGAACACGCCCGATATGGCCGACAGCACCAAAAACGGCGCCACGATGCCCATCAGGTAAAAACCGGTACGGGCCTTGCCTTCCAGACGCTCGGCCTCAACATGGGCACGGCCGACAAGATCGCCGCCCGAGGCACCGTTGGTGCCGGCGTGACCCATGCCGCCAATGCGGACCTCGTCGCCATCGTGCGTGCCGGCAGGAAACTCAATTGTCTGCTCGGAGGTCACACGGGTTCGACCGCTGCCGCCGCAATCGGGACAGGGGTCGGCGACGACCTTACCGGAACCTCCGCACTCGGGGCAGACCGACTGGAACGTGCCGGCACCGAACAGGAAGGACAGGTCGACGTCGATGTGGCCGCGACCGCCGCAGCTCGGACAGGTATGTGCATGCTCGGACGAAACAGAACCCGAGCCTCCGCAGTGACCACAGGTATCGAAGCGCGTATAGCGAACGGTCTTGCGGGCACCGCCCTTGGCCTCCTTGGCGTCGAGCTTAATATCGACGACCACGTTGGCGCCGTTCTCGGGATTATAGGCAGCCTGCCCGCGACGCGGCTGGCCCCAGGCGCCCCCGAAGGGGAAACCGCCGTCAAAGGGATTGCCGTAACCGGCGCTGCCGGCATAGCCACCGCCATAGGGCGAAGCCGTCGGTGCACCGGCAAAGGGATTGCCCGAGCGCATGGCGTCGTAGCGCGCACGCTTCTGCTCGTCCGAAAGCACGGCGTAGGCCTCGGAAACCTCTTTAAACTTTTCCTCGGCATCAGGTTCTTTGTTGACGTCCGGATGGAGCTTGCGGGCCTTTTGCTGGAAGGCCTTCTGAATATCACGCGAGGTGGCGTCCTTGGAGACACCCAAAATCTCGTAGTAATCTTTTTCGTTCATCGTCGCCATGCGCGGCAACCTCCTGCTCACAGCAGCGTATATATTGCGGTAATTCTACCCGAGCGGCCTAGGCTAGACCCCAAAACAGCTCGAACAGCACATTTCCATCGAGCCAGCCCAAGTGGGTGGGCGCTAAACGAGCACGGACATGGCCCGCGAGGACGTCTGCCGAAGTGAAGGGTCCCTCATGGACTCCGAGCGTCTCGGGCACCCAAGTGGCAAGACCCAATTCGAGCGCGCGATCGCAGACAGCTGCCAGCTCGCCCGTTGGGATGACGCAAGCTGCACGAACCAACAGATCGGACGCAATACCGCGCGTCAAGCGACAAGCGAGCATCAGGTCTTCAGCCGCAGCCTCACGCTGCGACAGATATTCGGCCTCGAACGCCGTCGCGTCATCGTCACGTTGCACCAGACGCACGCGGTACGAATCGCCTCGAGAAGACACGCCGGGGAACAAACCTGCAAGACGATCGAAATCCTCGGCATCGAGCATGCCCGCGGCAGAGCGACCCAGGCCCAAATAGCCCTGGCCGGTCCAGTAGGCAATGTTATGGGCGCACTCATGTCCGTCGAGCGCATAGCTTGCCACCTCATACGGGTGATAGCCGGCCGCACCCAGACGCTCACGCGCCACATCCATGCACGAAGCTTGAAAATCCTCGTCGGGCTCTACCGACTCGTCGCGGCACGCCATGCGATAAAGGGGAGTCCCCTCCTCAAGCGTGAGCGGGTAGACCGACACATGATGCGGAGCCGCCGCCAGCATGCCATCGAGCGTGCGCCTCCAACTCGCTGCGGTCTGCCCGGGAAGTCCGCACATAAGGTCGCACGACACGTCAAGCCCAGCGTTCTTGACTGTCGCGATGGCGGCGAGCGCCCGATCGGCATCGTGAATACGGCCGATAGCGGTAAGTTCGATGTTATCGAGCGTTTGCACGCCCAGAGAGACGCGTGTGACACCAACCTTGGCAAGCGCAGCGGCAAGCTCGGCGGTCAGCGACTCGGGATTGGCCTCGCAGGTAAACTCAACGGGGGCGCACCACGCACGAATACGCCGCGCCAGCTCCACCAGGCGCTCCCCCGCCAGCGACGGCGTACCACCGCCAACATAGACGGTGCGGATCTGTTCAAGGGCCCTAGCCTTGCCAAAAGCATCGAGGCGCGCGAACAACTGCTCAAAATAGACATCGAGCGCAGCGCTCAGGTCGCACGGAGCAAAACTGCGCGAGTCAAAGTCGCAGTACCGGCACTTTTGGGCGCAAAACGGCACGTGCACGTACAGCGCGGTAACGGCCACCCTTAAGCCTCCAGCGGATGTGGAGGCACCGATTCGCCGGCGGCAAGGGCAGCCTCGCAGGCCACCACATCGCGCTCGATCTCATCGACCAGCGCCATAAACTCCTCGTAAGTGGAACAGCGCACCACATGGGCACGCCAAGCGGCGGCATGGGGCATGCCTTTTAAGTACCAGCTTGCGTACGTACGGGCACGCGACATGAGCGGCAGGAGCTCATGCGTCAGCGTTAGGTGCTCACGCAGGGCGTCTAGGCGCTCAACGGAGCTGCGCGCCGGCACCGGCATGCCATCGAGCGCAAGGGCGCGAGCATCACCGAACACCCACGGATTGCCGTAGATGCCGCGCGCGATAAACACCGCGCTGGCACCAGAACTGCGCAGATGCTCCGCGGCATCCTCGGCGCAGAACACATCACCCGAACCAATCACGGGAATCTCGACGGCGTCGGCAACCTCATCGACAACCGACCAATCGGCCTGGCCGGTGTAGAGCTGCGTGGCACAACGACCGTGCACGGCAACTGCAGAGGCGCCCGCCCCTTCAAGCATCTGGGCAAACGTTGCGGCGTTGCGGTCCTCGGCATAAAAACCCTTGCGGATCTTCACGGTCACGGGAACATGCGCCGCGCCCACCGCTGCCTCGACAATCTTCTCGGCCAGGTCGGGCGTGCGCATAAGCGCCGAGCCTTCGCCCTTAGTAACGACCTTGCGAGCCGGACAGGCCATGTTGATATCAATCAATGACAGGCGATCGCCCACACGCTCCTCGACGGCGGCGACGGCACTCGCAAACTGCTCGGGCTTGGAGCCAAAGAGCTGCACGCAAATCTGCTGCTCCTTGTCGGCCGGTAGCACCAGGCGCCAGGTCTTGTTGCTGGCATAGGCAAGGCCCGCCACGCTCACCATCTCGCTATAGGCGAGATTGGCACCGCGGCGGCGGCACATGATGCGATAAGCGGGATCGGTTACGCCCGCCATGGGAGCCATAAGGAACGGCTGCTCGGCATAGGCGCCCAGCAGCCGCTTGCTGTATTCGGAAAGCGCCATAGACCTACTCGTCCACCTTGAGGATCGCCATAAAGGCCTCCTGCGGGACCTCGACCGAGCCGATGGCCTTCATGCGCTTCTTGCCCTCTTTCTGCTTCTCGAGCAGCTTGCGCTTACGCGAGATATCGCCGCCGTAGCACTTAGCAAGAACGTCCTTGCGACGCGCTTTGACGGTAGAACGGGCGATGATTTTGTTGCCGATAGCACCCTGGATGGGAACCTCGAACAGCTGACGCGGGATGATCTCCTTAAGTTTGTCGCACAGACCACGGGCCAGGCCATAGGCCTTGTCCTTATGGACGATAAACGACAGCGCGTCCACCTCGTCGCCCGAAAGCAAGATATCGAGCTTGACGAGCTCGGAGGGACGATACTCGTTGAACTCGTAGTCGAGCGAGGCATAGCCCTTGGTACGGCTCTTGAGCTGGTCAAAGAAGTCCAAGATGAGCTCGGCGAGCGGCATATCAAAGCGCATCTCGACCGACTTGCTCGTGAGATGAATCATGTCGGTAGTAATGCCGCGGTGCTCGATAGCGAGCTGCATGACGGCACCCGTATACTCGGGCGGGCAGATAATCTTGGCCTTGAGGTAGGGTTCCTCGATACGCTCGATGCGCGTAGCCTCGGGCAGATCCTGCGGGCTGCGGACATCAATCATCTCGCCGTCAGTCTTGTAGACGTGATAGTCCACCGAGGGGCTCGTGGCAATGAGGTCAAGATTGAACTCGCGCTCCAGGCGCTCCTTGACGACCTCCATATGCAGCAGGCCCAAGAAGCCCACGCGGAAGCCAAAGCCGAGCGCCACCGAGGTCTCGGGCTCCCACACCAACGACGGGTCGTTGACGTGCAGCTTATCGAGCGCGTCACGCAGGTTCTCGTAGTCCTTGTTATCGATCGGGAACAGGCCCGTATAGACCATGGGCTTGGCCTCGCGGTAGCCGGGAAGCGGCTCGGGGCAGGGATTCGACGCCCACGTGAGGGTATCGCCCACGCGAACGGCCTCGGGGTCCTTCAGGCCCGTGACCACGTATCCGACCTCGCCGACCGTGAGCGCGTCGACCGGGGTCTCGGCGGGACGCTTGACGCCCACGCCATCGACCAAAAAGTCGCCCTTTGCCTGCATCATGCGCAGGGTATCGCCCTTTTTGATGGAGCCGTCAAAGATGCGCACCGTGGCGACGACGCCACGATACTCGTCGAAGTACGAATCCAGAATGAGTGCCTTGAGCGGCGCGTTCGCATCGCCCTTGGGAGGAGAGATCAAAAAGACAATGGACTCCAGCAGATCGTGGATGCCCTCGCCGGTCTTGCCCGAGACGCACACGGCATCATCGGCAGGGATCGCCAGGTCATCCTCGATCTCGGTCTTAACCTCGTCGGGATGGGCCGAGGGCAGGTCGATCTTGTTGATGGCCGGCACAATGTCCAGATTGGCGTTCATGGCGAGCGTCGCGTTGGAGACGGTCTGCGCCTCGACGCCCTGCGTGGCGTCGACAACGAGCACCGCGCCCTCACAGGCTGCCAGCGAGCGCGAGACCTCATAGGTAAAGTCCACGTGGCCCGGCGTATCGATCAGATTGAACTGATACGTCTCGCCATCGTCGGCGTCATAGGACACGCGAACGGCATTGGACTTGATCGTGATGCCGCGCTCGCGCTCGATATCCATGGTGTCGAGCAGCTGCGACTCCATGTCGCGTTCGTCGACGGTATGGGTGAGCTCGAGGATGCGATCGCTGATCGTGGACTTGCCATGGTCGATGTGCGCAACGATTGAGAAGTTGCGGATGTGGGAAATGTCAATTGAAGTATTCATGCGGACTATCTTACCCGAGCGGTACAAAAAATGGAGCCTGTTCCATAAAACAGGCTCCATTTATGCGCGTAATCTGTGTGGTGTGAAATTTACAACTTAGGCGTTGATGCTGTTCACGAGCTTGGCAAGACCGGACTTGCGGTTGGAAGCCTGGTTCTTGTGGATAACATGCTTGGCGGCAGCCATGTCGAGACGCTTGGTGACGGTCTTGAGGGCAGCCTGGGCCTTCTCGGCGTCGCCCTCGGCAACGGCGGACTGGACGTGCTTGGTCAGCGTCTTGAGCTCGGACTTGACAGCCTTGTTACGCATGCGAGCTGCCTCATTGGTGCGGATACGCTTCTTCTGAGACTTGATGTTTGCCACTTCTGGAGTTCCTTTCGAGTTCCTTGCAAAAAATGTATGACACCTCTGAGACACGGTGAGGTCATGCAAGCGCCTACTATAGCACGCTCCCCCTCAAAGGGATAGAACGAATTTGTCAAATAGGCAGGTATCATCACGATTTTCTCAAGATGTACGTAATCCAGAGCAAAAGCGCGGTCTGAGAATCGGCCGAACCCTTCAGCGCGAGCTCCACATCGACCGCGCCCTCGAGCGCGGCAACGAGCTCTGCCATCGAAAAGCGACGTGCCCAGGTCAGGTGATTCTTGACCTGCCAGGACTGGAGCTTAAGCGTTGCGGCCAGCTCACGACCCTGTCCGCGCGCATCGAGCGCCTTGGCAACGATAAGCTCGCGGATGCGGCCGCACAGCAATGTGTAAGTCCACACGTAGCTCTTGGCGGGCAGTAGATTGAAGAGCTCGAGCGAGCGTCGCATGTCACGGGCCGAGACCGCATTGAGAAAGTCCCAGGGCTGGACTTCGGCCGTGCGCACAATCCAGCGCTCCACATCAGCAAGCTCAATCTGGGGCGCCTCGACCATCTGGGCAAGCTTAGCCAAATCGTTATCGAGCATGCGAGTGTTTTCACCCGAACGCGAGACGAGCTCCTCGGCGGCCGCCGTCGAGATCGACTTGCCGTGCTGCGTCGCCATCTGCTGCACGCGGCGCGGTAGCTCCCAGCGCTTGGTACCGGAGCAATCGATCACCGCCTTCTTGTCGATCTTGGCGATCGCCTTATACAGGCGCGTGTTCTTGGCAAGCGAGTCGGCGATGATGAGACAAACCGTCGTGGGGCTGGGACTCGCCAGATAGTCGACAAGCGGCTCGGAGATCGCTTTGGCGAGTTTTGAGCAGCCGTCAAGGATTACCAGGCGAAACTCGCTGCCCATGGGAAAGGTGTTGAGCGATCCAATAATCGACTCAATATCGGGGTCTTTGGTCATATCGCGCTCGTCGAGGTTGAACTCGACCATACCCGACTTTTCCAGACGCGCTTTCATACGCGAGACGGCGTGATCGCGCTTGACTCCGTCGGTACCGACGATCAGATATGCCGGCAGCAGACCGGTTTCGGACATTGCGCTCCCCTCCCGCAGACTCTCGAATTCGTACCGTGCCATTTTAGCCCAGGGGTTGGTCCCGCGCCAACGGCAGCATCACGGTCGCTGGCATCGCATGGCAAAACCTGTTACGGTCGGCGAGACGGTAATGTCTCCTTGTTCAATGGTACATGCGAACGCGCCGCCCGCATCGCGAACGGCATCGATGCAGGCATCGGATGGATGGCCGTAGCGGTTGCCCTCGCCCGCACTCGCCATAGAGAGCTCGGGCTTAAGCGTTTCCAGCAGGTCTTTGTCGACGGAAACTTTTGAGCCGTGATGCCCCAGCTTGAGCACATCGATATCACCCACCTCCTGTACAAACTCGCGCTCCTGATCGAGCTCGGCATCACCAGTGAGGAGCATACGCAGGCTCTTGCATTCCCGGGCATAGGAGAGCAGCAAGACAAGCGAGTCCTCATTGCCCTCGCCATCCACCGTGTCAAACGGCCACATCACACGAGCCCGAAATGCGCCGATATCGACCGTATCCCCGCGAGCCACCTGCCGATACGTTACGCCGGGGCGATTCAGGACCTCAGCAGGCGCACCGTCCAGCGCATCCGCTGCAACTGCAATGGTTCCAACCGAAAACCGATCGAGCACATCGGGAAGACCACCCCAATGATCTTCGTCCCAATGTGTCACGAAGACGGCGTCGATATGGTGGACATTGTTGCGAACCAACGCCGCTACCACGCGCTCGTCGAGCCCGCAGTCGACGAGCGCTACTGCGCCGCCCTCGCGGATAAGAATCGCATCGGCCTGGCCCACATCGAGTACCGTCACCGAAGGCGGAGCGAATCGATCCCAGTAGACGTACGGAATCGCAGCCAAGAGCACCAGGCATGCAAGCCCCACCGCCATAAGACGTGCACGGGGACGCGGCCACCAGACCAGCAGAACCGCCAGCAAACACGGCACTAGGTAAATCCACATGCTATCGGGCGGCACGCTCACGGATGCACCCGGCACGGCGGCAAACAGCTGCTCGAAAAACAGCGCGCAACGGGCGGCAATCATGGGCACAACGAGCGCCCAAGTCCGCAACGGTCCCACGAGCGAAAAGGGAACCAGCACGATGGACACAGCAAGCAGTACGCTCACCACCGGACCGATGACCGCATTTGCCAACGGAGCAATGAGCGAGAACGTACCGAATGCAGGAATGGTAATGGGAAGGGTCGCCAACTGCGAGCACAGCGTGACGGAAAGCATGCCGGCAACGCCCGATGGCACACCCAGCTCACCCAAAGCGTAGGTCGCATAGGGGCAAAAGCACAGAATGGCTAAGACGCTAGCACATGAAAGCTGAAAGCCCATCTCGAACAGCACCGTCGGCCTCAGTAGCACAAAGATGGACATGGTTACGAAGAGTGCCGATGCGCCGTGCCGACGACGACCCGCTCCGTTTACGACAAGCGTCGCGAACACCATGCAGCACGCGCGCACGGCCGAGGGAGACGCGCCCGTAAAGGCAGCGTAGCCCACAAGCGTTATCGCCAATATCACCCGCTGAAAACCACGTGAGCACCGAGTCTTTTGCAATACGCCCTCGATCACAAACCCCACGATAGCCAGATGGCTGCCCGAGACGGCGATAAGATGCGCCGTTCCCGTCACCGAAAACCAGTCGCCCGCCGGCTGGGCGCGCAGCTCGGCCGAACGACCACAGACGACACCGGCTATGAGCGCACGTGCCGGGTCGGTCGCAGGCGCGATGGACGCAAGCAGCCAATTTCGCAGCCGAAGCAGCGGCCCCGGAGAGCCCTCATCGACCGACACAATCCGAACGGCTTTAACCTTGCGCACCTCGCCTCGGAGCGCGCGCAATCGTCCATACGCATCGTTCTCAAAACGTGAAACGCGACCGATAACACGCACGTGCGCCCCGACCTTGAGCTCGCGGTCGCACGATAGGCGAACCGTTGCCAAGTTCTTACCGTCCGCGCGTACCTCGCAGGTATAGGAATACACGTCGTCGTTTATGGATGGATCACCCTGCACGACAAACTCGAGGCTGCTTGCCGCTCGACCGTCGAGCGCCTTCGAGGCGTTGAGCGCGCCCGCAGCCCACCACGCCGAGACGACCGCTCCCGCCACGAGACCGACGGACGCGGCATACAGCCACCGCTTCCAAGGGGCAAGCCGCGCACAAGATTGAGCCAGCACAACGAATACCGTCGCCGCAACGGGAATGGCCCATAGCAGCCCGACCGCCGGCGCCTGCTCCCTCAGCAGCGCATCAGCGGCCACGTTGAGCACCAAGGCGCAGCTCATGCACATGCCGGCACACAGGGCCATCGTCCACGGTATCAGGGGCCGCGGAGGCATCACATGTTCGCGCTCGGTCGCACTCATACGCAGATGCAATCTTTGATTTTGGCAAGCTTCTTCTCGCCGATTCCCGACACACGCATCAGATCGTCAACCGAGGCAAAAGCACCGTTCTTTGTACGCTCATCGATAATCGACTGTGCCACGGAGGGACCGATGCCCGAGAGCGTCTGCAGCTCTGCCGCGCTTGCCGTATTGATGTTGACTAGGCCCGTTGCGCCACTCACGCCCAATGATGCGGAAGCCCCACCATCAACACCGGCTTCCGCAATGGACGCCTGCTGCTCCCCCACCGTTGGAACGTGAATCTTCTGCCCATCGACGACCTTGGATGCCCGATTGAGCCCCGTAACGTCTGCCGCGGGCGCCAGCCCGCCGGCGGCATCTATCGCCTGAGCCACCCGCGCGCCGTCCTTGACGCGATATACACCGGGCGACACAACGGCACCATCAACATCGACATAAACCTCTGCCGCGGCAGACGCCTTAGACGAAGAGCCTTCGGATGTCTTTCCGCTCGAGGCATCGCCGGATCCCGGCTCCACTAACGAGCCCGAACCATCAGTGCGCTCAAACGACACGCCGCCAGTACCGCCGCCAAGGTTCGCCATCGCCAAGCCGCTCGCCATCGCAATGACGACCAGTATCGCCATCACCACTGCCTTATGACCGAGCAGCTTGTCCGCCAAGCGGTCCATCCGTTTGACCCGTTCGTGTTGTTCGCGCTGCGCCATAGCAAAACCTCCCAACAACATCGTGTCAGGAAAAGAGTCCTGCAACAGCCATTCTCCAAAACCGGTTTTCGCGGTCAAACCAAAAGCCGACCAAAACCTTGCGAAATACTGTCCATTTATTCAGGCACACGTCAGCAAATGAACACTTAGCCGCAAAATGCCCAGATAGCAAAAGACCGACGATGCAGACGCATCGTCGGTCTATGCACAAAATTACTCGTGATCTTGGTAAATCTCACGCGTAGCAAGCTCCGAATGTTTGCGTTTTAAGGTCTTAGGGGCCTTATACGTGTTGCTCTCGAAGTCAATGTACTCGGTCTGCTTGAGCAGGTGCTCGATCATCTCCTCATGATCGAACAACTCCCAGGCCTCATGCACGGCATCGAGTTTAGCGTGCGTCTCGGGACGACGCGGCATAAACAGCGTGCAGCAGTCGGGAGCGGCCTCAGTCGAAATATCGAACGTACCGATCTCCTCGGCACGCGCGATGATCTCCTGCTTGTCCGAACCGATGAGAGGGCGGAACACGGGGATCTTCACGGCCTCGTTGACGGCCATGATGTTCTCAAGCGTTTGGGAGGCAACCTGCCCAAGCGATTCACCCGTAACGATGGCCTTGGCACCCTCGATGTGTGCAATGCGCTCGGCAACCGAATACATAATGCGGCGATACATAATCACGCGCAGGTTGCTGGGACAGGTGACCGAAATCTCACGCTGGCAGTCGCCAAACGGCACCACGTACAGGCGGCCGATCTGGACACCTGGCTCAAGCGCACGGATGATGTCCTGCACCAAATACTCGCTCGTATCGGACGTCTGCGGACGACCGGAGAAATGTACCGGCACGCACACCGCGCCGCGACGCGCGAGCATCCAGGTCGCCACCGGAGAATCGATACCCGACGACAACAGCGTCACGACCTTGCCGGCAGAACCCACCGGCAGACCGCCCACGCCACGCTCGGAGCGCGCATACACGTAGACGCTACCCTGGACCACCAGTACGTGCACCATCGCATCGGGGTCGCGCATTTGAACCTTTTTATCGGGGAAGGCCTCGCACAGTACCTCGCCCACCTGACGATTGATATCAATCGAGGTGAGCTCATAGTCAGTATTGGAGCGCTTGGCGTGCACCTTAAACGAATCGAAAGGACCAAACTCGCGCAGTGCCTTCACGGCGGCGGCGCAGTACTCTTGCGGGTCGCGGTTGGTGTGATACGCCAAAGACACACGAGCAACGCCGGGAACGGTGCGAATGACACGCGCCGCCTCATCGGCCTGATGCTCGTTAAAGGTCACGAGAATATAACCGGAAATTCGAGACACGGCATTCACGGAAAAGGCGGCCAAGGCCGCCTTGATGTTATCCATGAGGATATGCTCAAAATGTGCGCGGTTCTTACCCTTCAGTCCAACCTCGTGATAGTGGACCAGGCAGACGCGAGCCGCCATTTAGGCTTCAGCAACCTTGTGGCCGAGCGCCTTCTCGTAACGGGCCTCGTCGTAAGAGATGTCGCCGTCGACAATCTCGTCCATAGCCATCGAAATGGTATCGGCACCGGAAAGCCCGATGGTGATGTCATCGACATCCTGGACGGCAAGCACGCGGTTGTGCTGGCCACGCAGCATGCTGTTAATGTCGCAGGCGCGCTTGGAGGCAAGCGAAGCGAGCAGGAAGCGGTTGTGATCGGTCTTCTCCAGAAGATCGTCAATGCAAGGCTTTACAACGGACACGGACCTCAGATCCTTTCATGCATATCGAGAACGCGAACGAGCTCATCGGTCGCGCGGTCGAGATCGTCATTAACCACGACGTCGTCGTAGCGGTCGGCAAGGGCAAGCTCATCGGCGGCGTTTGCCATACGCAGCTCAATCGTCTCGGGCGTCTCGGTACCGCGACCGACCAGGCGCTCGCGGAGTACCTCAAGCGAAGGCGGCTTGATAAAGATCAACACGGCCTCGGGGAAACGCTCCTTCACCTGCAGGGCGCCCTGGACATCGATCTCCAAAATCAGAG
Organism: Collinsella sp. CLA-ER-H5; assembly: GCF_040092375.1. Lineage (NCBI taxonomy): Bacteria > Bacillati > Actinomycetota > Coriobacteriia > Coriobacteriales > Coriobacteriaceae > Collinsella > Collinsella sp. CLA-ER-H5. The sequence goes on along the minus strand of NZ_JBBNLR010000011.1, from coordinate 60,201 downwards.
ATGCGCCAGAGGCGAGCTTGGATGTGACCTCGCTCACCAACGTGCCGTAGCAGTTACCGTGGACCTCGGCCCACTCAACAAACTCACCGTTTGCCACGCGGCGGTCGAACTCCTCGCGCGTCAGAAAAAAGTAGTTGACGCCGTCGACCTCACCTTTGCGTGGTGCTCGCGTGGTAGCCGAAACCGTCAGGCCCAGGTTCGAGCGGCGCTCGCGCACACGAGTGACGAGCGTACCCTTCCCTGCGCCTGACGGTCCAGAAATCACAAAGAGCTTGGAATCCTGAGCGCTCACTTATTTGGTCAGCTGCTCGAGGAGCTGCTCGCGCTGACGGACGCCGAGGCCCTGGACGCGACGGGTAGCGGAGATACCAAGCTCCTCCATGATCTTGGCGGCCTTGGCCTTGCCATAACCAGGAAGAGACTCGATGAGGGTGGAAACCTTCATGCGGGAAGCGATGGGGTCATCGGAGTTGAGCACGGACTCGAGGGACTTCTCGCCCTTCTTGATCTGCTCGCGAAGCTCAGCGCGGGCGTGACGTGCGGCAGCAGCCTTCTCAAGAGCCTGCTTACGCTGCTCATCGGTAAGCTGAGGGAGTGCCATTCGTACCTCCAAATAGTTGGGTTATATCTGATTCAATAATTGGCATTTTAGCACGTAGAACGTACAAAATGCCCAATCGCGGCTCCATAGGTTAGACGATACCCGCAAAAAGTGCAATATACTGCGCCCAAAGTTAAGCCCCTGACCTGCGATTCCACACAAAGGATGGGAAAGTTTACGCAGGCACAGGGGCTATTTTGTGCTAATGAGACCCAAAAGTGGTGACTTAGGGGAATCTTTTACGCGATGTTTTCGACCAGCTCGGCGACAATGGCGTCAAAGGCGGCAACCGGATCGTCGGCGCCGGTGATGGGACGGCCCACCACAATGTGGCTTGCGCCACGCTCGATAGCCTGGGAAGGCGTCGCCACGCGGGACTGGTCGCCTAAGGCGGCACCCACCGGACGCACACCCGGAGTCACGATCAGGGCATCAGGACCCAGCAGCTCACGCATGTCGTGAGCCTCCATCGGCGAGCACACGATGCCATCGATGCCGTTGGCCTGAGCGAGCTTTGCCAGGCGGGCGGCCTCCTCGGCCACCGGCGACTCGACGCCAATCTCGCTCAAGGCATCCTGATTCATGCTCGTGAGCACGGTGATGGCGACGAGCTTGGCGCGGTCCTCGCGCGCCTCCTCGGCACCCTCGCGGCAGGCAGCGAGCATGGCGCCCGAACCCAAGCCGTGAACCGAGAGCAGGTCGGCACCGGCAAGCGAGGCCGAACGGGCGGCACCGCGAACCTGATGCGGAATATCATGGAACTTAAGGTCAAGGAAGACCTTAAAGCCCAGGTCCTTAAAGGTCTTGACGATCTCGGGGCCCTCAGCGTAATAGAGCGTCATACCAACCTTAAGCCAGGCGGCATGGCCCGAAAGCTCGTGGGCAAGCTCGAGCGCACGCTCGCGGTCGCAGTCGAGAGCGACGATTACGCGGTCGCGGGCATCGGTCTCTAGCATTCGAAAGCACCTACCAGTTCGTTGATGTCCTTCACGCCTTGGGACTCAGCCCAGGCCTCGAGCTCGTGCGCGATCTTGAGCGAAGCGCACGGATCGACGAAGTTGGCCATGCCGACCGACACGCAGGTGGCGCCGGCCAGGATAAACTCAGCCGCATCCTCGCCGGTCATGACACCGCCGACACCGTTGATGGGGATATCGACGGCCTGGGCAACCTCCCAGACCATGCGCACGGCGATGTGGTGGCACAGCGGGCCCGAAAGGCCGCCCTTGGGCTTGGCCACGCGGGACTTGCGGGTATGGACGTCGATGGCCATGCCCTGGATGGAGTTGATGACTGAAAGGCCGTCGGCGCCGGCAGCCTCGAGGGCCTTGGCGATCTCGGCGACGTTGACCGGAGCCATCTTCACGAACAGCGGCTTATCGGTCACCTTGCGGCAGGCAGCCATAACGGAAGAGGCGCCCTCGGGCGTGGAGCCCATGGCGGCACCGCCGGCGGCGATATTAGGGCAGCTCACGTTGATCTCGTAGCCGGCAGCCCAGGGGCACAGCTCGACATACATCTCGAGTGCGCGGACAAACTCGTCAACGGAGTGGCCGGCAACCTGACAGATGACCTGGCAGCCGTCCTTGGACAGCTGTTCGAGCCACGGACCGGACTCGCGGGCAAAGGCGGCCACGCCGGGGTTCTGAAGGCCCACGGAGTTGATCATACCGCCGGGAATCTCGGCCATGCGGGGCGCGGGATTGCCGGGCCAGGGCTCGGCAGCGCAACCCTTGGTGGTGATGGCACCCAGCTGGGAGACATCAAAGAAGTTCTGGAACTGCCAGCCGTAGCCAAAGGTACCGGCTGCGGTGTTGATGGGGTTTTGCATCTTGACGCCGCCGAAATCGACGGCCATGTTCACGGTACCCACTAGAAGACCACCACCTTGGAAGCATCGAACACGGGGCCGCACATGCAGGCGCCCTTCATACCGTCGACCGTCTCGACATTGCAGGTGTTGCAGGCGCCAAAGCCGCAGCTCATCATGCGCTCGAGCGACACCTCGCAGTACGCGCCGGCCTCGGCGGCAGCGGCGGCGACCTTCTTCATCATGACGGCGGGGCCGCAGCTGGCCACATAGTCGTAGCCGCCCTCGCCGAGCAGCTCGGATGCCGGGTCGGTGCAAAAACCGTGCGTGCCCAGCGTGCCATCATCGGTGCACACGTTAACCGTATCGCACAGCGCGCGGAACTCATCGACGCCCACGGCCTTGGACGCGGTGCCAAAGCCCAGGCACACGTCGACGGCTACACCCTGCTCGGCAAGCTTGTCGGCAAGGCACAGCACGGGCGGAACACCGATGCCACCGGCGACGAGCAGGGCCTTCCTGGTGCCCTCGGGTACCATCCAGCCACGGCCACCGGGGCCCAGCAGGTTAGAGGTGGAGCCAGGGCCCATCTGGGACAAACGACGGGTATCGTCGCCCACGACGGCGTACCACAGCTCGACGGTGCCAGCCTCGGCGTCGGCGCGGTAGTAGCTCAGGGGCACGCGAAGCAGCGAGGACGCATCGCCGGGTACGGCGATGTTCACAAACTGACCGGGCTTGAGCGCACTTGCAAGCTTGGGGGCCGAGATGACGAGCGAGAAGATGCCGTCGGCAATCTCCCGGTTCGAGACGACCTCGAAGTCGTGCATGCGTGCAGTGGAAGGTGTGGGCATAGACGCTCCAATCCCCCATGCGGTTGCATGGTCCAAACGAACAGAAAGCGCGGCACCGCAAGGGCGCCGCGCACAAAAGCGATAAGGCTATGCTAGCAGATGCAGCCGTCGGCAAGCGTCTGCTTACCGCCGACAAACACATCGGTGGCACGACCGGTGAGCGTGCGGCCGGCAAAACCGGAGTTCTCGGCGCGCGACTCGTAACCGTCCTCGCCAACCGTCCAGGTGGCGGACGCGTCGAACACGGTCAGGTCGGCAACGGAGCCCGCCTTGACCTGAACCTGGTCGAGACCCAGGATCTCACGCGGCTTGATGGCCATGAGCTCGACCATGCGGCCCATGCTCATCTTGCCCGTGTTGACCAGCTCGGTGAGTACGAGCGACAGCGAGGTCTCGAGGCCGATCATACCAAAGGGCGCAAGCTCGAACTCACGGGCCTTCTCCCACGGGGTGTGAGGAGCGTGATCGGTGACGATAACGTCGACGGTGCCGTCGATGACGCCCTGACGGATGGCCTCGGCATCCTCCTCGGTGCGCAGCGGCGGATTGACCTTGAGCGAGGTGTTGTAGGTCTCGTCCAAGTCGTTCTCGGTCAGAAACATGTGGTGCGGGGTGGCCTCGCAGGTCACCTGGACGCCAGCGGCCTTACCGGCACGCACGAGCTCGAGACCGTGAGCGGTGGAGATGTGCTGGATGTGCAGCTTGGCACCGGTCAGCTTGGCGATCTCGATGTCGCGGGCGATCTGGAGCTCCTCGCCGGCAGCCGGCCAGCCCTCGAGAGCCAGACGGGTCGAGACCTTGCCCTCGTTGATCTGGCCGTGGCCGACCAGGTCCTCGTCCTGGCAATGGCTCATAAAGACCTTGCCGAACATCTTGCCGTAGTCCATGCAGCGACGGAGCATACCCGCGCCCTGCACGCCGCGACCGTCGTCGGTGAAGGCGACGGCGCCGTGGGCGACCATATCGCCCATCTCGGACATGGCCTCGCCCTTAAGACCGCGGGTCATGGCGCCCGACGGATAGACGCGGCAGTGACCGACCTCGGCAGCGCGGGACTTGACGAACTCCACGACGGTGCCGTTATCGGTGACGGGATCGGTGTTGGGCATGGCGCACACGCCGGTAAAGCCGCCCTTGGCAGCTGCGCGGGTGCCGCTCTCGATGTCCTCTTTGACCTCGTAGCCGGGCTCGCGAAGGTGAACGTGCATATCCACCAGGCCAGGGACGAGGTACTTGCCGGAAAGGTCGCGGACCTCGGCTCCCTCGACGGCGAGATTCTCGCCGACCTCGGCGATCTTGTCGCCGTCAATCAGGACGTCAACGACACCGTCAAGCTCGACGGACGGGTCGACGACGTGGGCATTCTTAAGAAGCAAGGCCATTATCGGCACCTCCAAGCAGCAGATACAGGATAGCCATACGCACGCAGATACCGGCGTAGACCTGCTCCAGGATGACGGAGCGTTGCGGGTGGTCGGCCATATAGGAGTCGAACTCGACGCCGCGGTTGATGGGGCCCGGGTGGCAGATGATCGCATCGGGCTTCATGAGCTTCTCGCGGTCCTTGGTCAGACCGAAGAGCTTGTGGTACTCACGAATGGTCGGGAACGGGGCACCCTCGAGGCGCTCCTGCTGCACGCGCAGCATGTAGACGACGTCCAGCTCGGGCAGGACGGAATCGAGGTCGCTCGTCACGTGGTCGCAGCCCAGGACCTCGGGCGCCGGCGGCAACAGCGTGCCGGGGGCGACGGCGTAGGTCTCGCAGCCCATGATCTTAAGGGCGGGAATCAGCGAGCCGCAGACACGGGAGTGCGCGATATCGCCGACGACAGCGACCTTCAGACCGTGGAAGTCACCCTTGTGCTCCCAGATGGTGTACAGGTCGAGCAGGGCCTGCGTGGGATGGTTGTGCTTGCCGTCGCCGGCGCAGATGACGCTCGCGGGCGAGTTCTGCGTGACGATGTAGGGAGCACCGGCGTGCTTATCGCGCACGACGATGCAGTCGATCTTATAGGCGTTGAGGGTCTCGACGGTGTCGACGAGGCTCTCGCCCTTGACCGTGGAGGTCGAGGAGCCGCCAAAGTTGAGGCTGTCGGCCGAAAGACGCTTCTCGGCGAGCTCGAAGGAGCTACGGGTGCGCGTCGAGGGCTCGTTGAACATGTTGACGATGGTCTTACCCTTGAGCGTGGGGACCTTCTTGATCGCACGCTCGTTGACCTCAGAGAACGCCTTGGCGGTCTCGAGGATGAGCTTGATGTCCTCTTCGGAGTACTCGGTAATGTCGATCAGGTGCTTATGGTTGAACGCCACGGTACTACTCACCTCCCAGCGGCGCGGAGCCCACGTGGGAACCCGGCGCGACGTCGTTAATCTCGACGGCGGTGTGGCCGTCGACTTCCTTCATATATAGGTGCACGTTCTCCTCATGCGACGAGGGAACGTTCTTGCCGACAAAGTCCGGCGAGATGGGGAGCTCGCGGTGACCGCGGTCAACGAGAACTGCCAGCTCAATACGGCTCGGACGGCCCAGGTCCATGACGGCGTCCAGAGCAGCGCGGATGGTACGACCCGTGTACAGGATGTCGTCCACCAGCACGACGCGCTTGCCGTCGACGCTAAAGGGAATGTTGGTGGCGTGGATCGCGGGAGCGAAATTGGTCGCATAGTCATCGCGGTAGAAGCTGATGTCCAGGCTGCCGAGCGGAACTTCGACGCCCTCGATCTCCTTGATCTCCTCGGCGAGCTTCTTTGCCAGAAGGTCGCCGCGCGTGACGATGCCGACCAGAGCGAGGTCTTCACAGCCCTCGTTGCGCTCGAGAATCTCGTGCGCGATGCGGGTCATCGCTCGATTGACGGCGGTCTCGTCCATGATGACCGCCTTGGGGGAAGTCGTGCCCATCGATCTCCTTCCTCACATGTCTTGACTGCTGACACAGTCAAAAAAATAGATGCCCGACCGCTTAAAGCGGACCAGACACCCACAGGAAAGGCTGCTCGCATGGCAGCTATGTAATTCCATGTGGGTATCTCGTACCCCTTTAATGGTCAAGGGATAGTGTAGCCAACCTCGAGCTTAATTGCGAGCATAAATACAGAGCAATCCGTAAACGGAGCCCAATGCTCCATAAACCTATATATATTTGTGGGACGAGCTTGAAAACGCACGCACGAGCTGGCATAATCCCCTCTGCTGCACGCAAATCGGATCTACGTCCAGGGCCGTGGCGTGGGCACTATCGCCAAAAGAGGAATATCTCTGTGTAGATTGCGCACAGGGAGCGACTTCTGTGCTATAGTTCAGGCTTGTTTGTTAACGCGACATGTTCGTTTGTCGCCCAAGGAGGGTCAGTTATGTCCAAAGTTTGCGAAGTTTGCGGTAAGCACCCCGTTGCCGGTCGCTCCATCAGCCACTCTCACCGCGTCACCAACCGTAAGTTCCGCCCCAACATCCAGCGCGTCTACGTTGTCGTCGATGGTCACCGTCGCAAGATGAACGTTTGCTCCACCTGCCTCAAGTCTGGCAAGGTTGCGCGCTCCTAAATAAGGTCTTACCAACAAGTACCTCGGACTCTCCGGGTCAAAGACCTCGCGTTCATATAGAACTTACCAAAGGCGTCCTCCCCTACGGAGGGCGCCTTTTTGCACTCATTGGGGACAGACTTACATGAGTGTTTGCAGATGTCAAAGGGATCGTAACCCAGCTGGTATGCCCTGTAGCTTGACCAGCGGTACGCCTCGATTGAGCCAAGCGCACCTTTCACGAGATTGAGACGAATATAGTCGAGCAGCTGCACCGCCTGCGTGTCTGACTCAACCGCGACCCGCGAATAGCAATTGTCAAGAAGATGCCCCGTTCTTCCCGTTTTCCGATTGAAATTCTCATGTAAGTCTGTCCCCAATGAGCGGGGCGATGCAGCAGGCAGATAGTTTTAGTTAAAGCGTTTCAGTTTATTGAAGCGTTTTAGTGTGCCTTTTACGGGAATCTTACCGTTCGCCGAATAATTTCTTGCTATCATGCAAGGCGTAGGGTAAATCTCCGATCGCAAGGAGACACAAATGGTGAAAAAGTCACCGGAAAACACTACTCCCGCAATTGTGGACAACGTAGAGGCGCTTGAGGCTAAGCTCGCTCAGATGCGAGAGGCCCAGGCGCTTTTTGCTACGTACACGCAGGAGCAGGTCGACAAGATCTTCTATGAGGCCGCCATGGCCGCCAACAAGGCTCGTATCCCGTTGGCGAAGATGGCCATCGAGGAGACCGGCCGCGGCGTTCTTGAGGACAAGGTCATCAAGAACCACTACGCCGCAGAGTACATCTACAACGCTTACAAGAACACCAAGACCTGTGGTGTCCTGGAGCGCGACGAGGCTTACGGCATCACCAAGATCGCCGAGCCCATCGGCATCGTGGGCGCCGTCATCCCGACGACCAACCCCACCTCCACCGCGATCTTCAAGACGCTGATCTGCCTGAAGACCCGCAACGCCATCATCATCTCCCCGCACCCGGCTGCCGCCAAGTGCACCATCGCCGCCGCCAAGCTCGTGCTTGACGCCGCCGTCAAGGCCGGCGCCCCCGAGGGCATCATCGGCTGGGTCGATGTCCCCTCCATCGAGCTGACCAACATGGTCATGCGCGACGTCGACATCATCCTCGCCACCGGTGGCCCGGGCATGGTCAAGGCCGCTTACTCCTCGGGCAAGCCCGCCCTGGGCGTTGGCGCCGGTAACACCCCGGTCGTCATCGACGACACCGCCGACGTGCTGCTCGCCGTCAACTCCATCATCCACTCCAAGACCTTCGACAACGGCATGATCTGCGCCTCCGAGCAGTCCGTGACCGTCATCGACACCATCTATGACCAGGTCAAGGCCGAGTTCCAGAAGCGCGGCTGCTACTTCGTCAAGCAGGGTGCCGAGATGGAGGCCCTGCGTGCCGCCATGTTCAAGAACGGCGCTCTCGATCACCGCATCCCCGGCATGGCCGCTGCCAAGATCGCCGAGCTCGCCGGCATCGAGGTTCCCGCCAAGACCAAGATCCTGATCGCCGAGGTCACCTCCACCGACCCCGCCAAGGAGGAGTTCTCCCACGAGAAGCTCTCCCCGGTCCTGGCCATGTACCACGCCAAGGACTTCCAGGAGGCCGTCGACAAGGCCGAGCACCTGGTGCTTGCCGGTGGCCCGGGCCACACCGCCTCTCTGTACGTGCACCCCGCCCAGGCCGAGAAGATCAGCCTGTTCGAGCACGTCATGAAGGCCTGCCGTATCGTCATCAACACCCCGTCCTCGCACGGCGGCATCGGTGACCTGTACAACTTTGGCATGAAGCCGTCTCTGACCCTGGGCTGCGGCTCCTGGGGCGGCAACTCCGTCTCCGAGAACGTTGGGGTGAAGCACTTGATCAACGTTAAGACTGTGGCCGAGCGCCGTGAGAATATGCTTTGGTTCCGCGCTCCCGAGAAGGTCTACTTCAAGAAGGGTTCCACGCCCGTCGCCCTCGACGAGCTGGGCAACGTCATGGGCAAGAAGCGCGCCTTCATCGTCACCGACCAGTTCCTCTTCAAGAATGGCAACACCCGCGCCATCGAGGCCAAGCTCGACGAGATGGGCATCGCCCACGACTGCTTCTACGACGTCGAGCCCGATCCGTCGCTGCAGTGCGCACGTCGCGGCGCCAAGCAGATGGCTCTCTTTGAGCCGGACGTCATCATCGCCGTCGGCGGTGGCTCCGCTATGGACGCCGGCAAGATCATGTGGATGATGTACGAGCACCCCGAGTGCAAGTTTGAGGACATGGCCATGGACTTCATGGACATCCGCAAGCGTATCTTCACCTTCCCCGAGATGGGCAAGAAGGCCTACTTCGTCGCCGTCCCGACCTCTTCGGGTACCGGCTCCGAGTGCACGCCGTTCGCCATCATCACCGACAAGGAGACCGGCATCAAGTGGCCGCTCGCCGACTACGCGCTGCTCCCCAACATGGCTATCGTCGACGCCGACAATTGCATGACCGCCCCGCGCGGCCTGACCGCTGCCTCCGGCATCGACGTCATGACCCACGCCATCGAGTCCTACGTCTCCATCATGGCTTCCGACTACACCAAGGGCCTCTCCGAGCGCGCTGCCAAGCTCGTCTTCGAGAACCTGCCCTCCAGCTTCACGAACGGCGCCAAGGATCCGCACGCCCGCGAGGAGATGCACAACGCCTCCTGCATGGCCGGTATGGCCTTCGCCAACGCCTTCCTGGGCCTCAACCACTCCATGGCCCACAAGCTCGGCGCTTTCCATCACCTGCCCCACGGCCTCGCAAACGCTGTCATCCTGACCCGCGTCATGCGCTACAACGCCGCCGAGGCACCCGTCAAGATGGGTACCTTCTCCCAGTATCCTTACCCCAACGCGCTGCACAACTACGCCGAGATGGCCAAGTACTGCGGCATCGAGGGCAAGGACGACAAGGAGGTCTTCGAGAACTTCATCACGAAGCTCGAGGAGCTCAAGGACTTCATCGGCGTCAAGAAGACCATCGCCGACTACGGTGTTGACGAGCAGTACTTCCTCGACACCCTCGACGAAATGACCGAGCAGGCATTCAACGACCAGTGCACCGGCGCCAACCCGCGCTACCCGCTCATGAGCGAGATCAAGGAGCTCTACCTGGACGCCTACTACGGCCGCGAGCCCCAGGATTACGCCGTCTGCTAGTTTTAGCACGGTTTTTAACGGCGGGGGTGCACGGGTGTTTCACACACCCCCGCCGTCGCTTCTATCGCATCGTTGAAAGGATGCAACCATGCTGCTACCCGATTCCAAGACCGAGCTCGTCCGCCGTGGCAACAAGGTCGTTTACGACCTGGGCGACAAGATTGTCAAGGTCTTTAACGAGACCAAGCCTGTCTCCGACGTGTTCAACGAGGCTTTGAATCTTGCCCGCATCAATGAGTGCGGCATCCGCAGCCCCAAGGCTCTCGAGGTTTCCCAGCTCGAGAACGCCAACGGCTGGGCGCTCGTGACCGAGAAGGTTCCGGGCACCACCCTTGCCGAGAAGATGACTGCCGAGCCCCAGCGCTTTGGTGAGTACCTCGAGGTGTTCGTCGACCTCCAGATCGAGATCCACGGCTACACCTCCCCGCTGCTCAACCGTCAGCGCGACAAGTACGCCCGCATGATCGACAGCCTTGATCAGCTCAATGCCACCACGCGCTACAACCTTCAGGAGCGTCTGGACGGCATGACCAAGGAGTTCAAGGTCTGCCACGGCGACTTCAACCCCTCCAACGTCATCGTCGGCGACGACGGCCAGCTCTATGTGTGCGACTGGGCACACGCCACCCAGGGCTCCCCCGCTGCCGACGTTGCCACCACCTACCTGCTCTTTGCCCTCAACAGCAAGGACCAGGCCGAGGCCTACCTGGAGCTCTACTGCGACCGCGCCGACATGCCCATGCAGGTCGTGCGTCAGTGGACGAGCATCGTTGCCGCTTCCGAGCTCGCTCGTAAGCGCAACGTGAACGATGAGTTCCTGAAGAATTGGATCGACGTCGTCGATTATCAGTAATATCTGAGCGATTTATTTCGCATCGGAGGCACAAGGAAAACCCCGCAGCTCGCATGGGCTGTGGGGTTTTCCTTTTAGATATCGAGGATGCCACAAGATAAAAGGACGGCCCCGCATCTCCCCGATCTGGAGAAATGCGGGGCCGTCCCGTATATCGAACTACAAGTGAAATCGTCGATTAACGGCGTGCTGCCTTCACAAGCTCGGCGACCTTGGCGACGACCTCGTCGATCGCCACATCCTCGCGCTCACCCGTGGCACGGTCCTTGAGCTCAACGGTGCCATTCTTAAGGCCACGCTTACCCAGAACGACCTGATACGGGAAGCCCATAAGATCGTTGTCGGCAAACTTAAAGCCGGGACGCTCGTCGCGGTCGTCGACGACAACCTCGATACCCTCGGCGCACAGGCCATCAACGATCTGCTCGCAGACGATAGCGCACTCCTCCTTCTTGGGATCGAGCGGAATCACCGCGACCTCGTACGGGGCAACGGAGACCGGCCAGACGATGCCGTGCTCGTCGTTGTGCTGCTCCACGACGGCAGCGAGCGAGCGGGACACACCAACGCCGTAGCAACCCATGATGAGCGGCTTCTCCTTACCGTCCTCATCCATAAAGGTGGCACCCATGGCCTCGGAATACTTGGTGCCCAGCTGGAAGACCTGAGAGACCTCGATGCCACGGGCAGCAGAGAGCGGCTTGCCGCAGTGCGGGCAGGGGTCGCCGGCGACAACGGTGACCAGATCAGCCCACTCGTCGACGGTAAAGTCGCGCTCGGGGCAGGCACCGGTAAAGTGATAGTCGACCTCGTTGGCACCGCAGGCCCACTGCTTGGACTCGCGCAGGCTCTCGTCGCAGACCAGACGAATGCCCTCGGGCAAGTTAACCGGTCCGATAAAGCCCTTATGCAGACCGTAGGTCTGGAGCTCCTCATCGGTCATCATGCGATAACCCTTGCCAAAGACATGCTCGGCCTTGCAGTCATTGAGCTCATGATCGCCCGGGACAATGGCCACGACTGGCTTGCCCTCGGCATCGATGAGAGCCAAGGACTTGCGCGTGCCGTTCTCGGGGAAGCCAAAGAACTTTGCAACGGCCTCGATGGTGCCCATGCCCGGAGTCTTGACCTTGGTGAGCGTACCGTCGCCAGGACCCTCGGTCACAACGACCTTGGTGCTTGCGGCCTCATCGTCGGCAGCGAAGCCGCAATCGTCGCAGTAGACGAGCGAAGCCTCGCCGGCGTCGGCCAAAGCCATATACTCGACGGAGGTATCGCCACCGATCTCGCCGGAGTCGGCGACAACGGGCAGGGCCTTGATGTAGCAGCGCTCGCAAATGTTGGCATAGGCCTGCTTCATCTTGTCGTACTCCTCCTGCAGGCTCTCCTGCGTGGCGGAGAAGCTGTAGGCGTCCTTCATGATGAACTCGCGACCGCGCATCAGGCCAAAGCGGGGACGGAACTCGTCACGGAACTTGTCCTGGATGTGGTAGAGGTTGACGGGAAGCTGCTTATAGGAGCGCAGTTCATTGCGCACCAGGGCGGTGACAGTCTCCTCGTGGGTGGGGCCCAGCACGAACTCACGGCCGTGACGGTCATCGAAGCGCACGAGCTCCTTGCCATAGACATCGATACGGCCGGACTCACGCCACAGCTCGGCATCGACCATGATAGGCATCATGAGCTCCTGGGCACCGGCGGCATCCATCTCGTCGCGCACGATGTTCTCGATCTTGCGGATCGAGCGCCATGCGAGCGGCAGATAGGAATACAGGCCGGCGGCCTCCTTGCGGATCATGCCGGCGCGAAGCAGCAGACGGTGGCTCGCAAGCTCGGCGTCCGCCGGATCCTCTTTGAGCGTCGGCGCGTAAAGCTTAGACATATACATTGCTCGAGTCATTTACTTCTCCTCAATAAGCTTGTCGACCTCGGCCATGAGCGCGTCGACAATTTGATCCTCAGCTACTTTACCAATGATCTGGCCATGCGAAAAGAGCAGGCCCTGACCTCGTCCACAGGCCACGCCCAAGTCGGCGTCGGAAGCCTCGCCGGGGCCATTAACGGCACATCCCATCACGGCGATGGAAAGCGGCGCGGAATAGTTCTTCAGTCGCTCGGTAACCTCCTCGGCGATGGGAATGAGGTTGACCTGGCAACGAGCGCACGTGGGACACGAGACAATCTCGGGACCACGGCGACGCAGGCCCAGCGACTGCAAAATTCCCCAGGCAACCGGCGGCTCCTCAACCGGATCGGCTGTGAGCGACACACGCATGGTGTCGCCAATGCCTTCGAAAAGCAAGATACCCAAGCCTACAGAGCTCTTGATGGTGCCCTGGAGCTTGGTCCCCGCCTCCGTCACGCCCAGGTGAAGCGGAACGTGGGGAATCTCACGCGACAGGGCTCGATAGGTATCAAGCGTCGTTTGCACGCTATGGGCCTTGGCCGAAAGCACAATGTTCGTAAAACCGCGGTCCTCAAAGTGCTTGACGAAACGCTCGCTCGACATCACGAGCTTCTCGGGCTGCGTAAGCTCGTCGCGCTCAGCGATATCCTGCTCGAGTGAGCCGGCGTTGACACCGATGCGAATCGCACAGCCCGCAGCGCCGGCGGCGTCGATGACGGCATCGACCTTAGCCCAATCGCCGATATTGCCGGGATTGATGCGAAGCTTGGCGGCACCAGCCTCGACGGCGCCGATGGCGAGCTTATGGTTAAAGTGAATATCGGCGACGATCGGCACCGGAGACTCGGCACAGATGGTGCGGAAACCCTCAAGCGCGGCCTCGGTGGGCACGCTCACGCGCACGATATCGCAGCCAGCCTGCGCCAACGCGCACACTTGCGCAAGCGTTGCCTGGGCGTCAGCGGTATCGGTGCAGGTCATGGATTGGACCACCACCGGCGCGCCGCCACCGATCTGCACACCGCCCACATGCACGGGGCGCGTCAACTCGCGCGGCAAAGGATGGGTTAAAGACAATCCAAACACTCCCCTACAAAATAAATCGAAGGACGTCGGAACGAAGCATATAGACAAATAGCAGTGCAAAGAGCGCGATGCCAACATAGCTCACAATCGTCTGCACCTTGAGTGGCAGCTCGCGACCCGCAAACTTTTGAATGATCTCGATGACCAGCTTGCCGCCATCGAGTGGTGGGATGGGCAACAGGTTCATAAAGCCAAGCGAGAACGAAATGAGGGCGGCAAACGAAAGGAACGTGGCAGGGCCGGCAGCAGCAGCCTGTGAGGACATAACGCTAATGCCCACGATCGAAGAAGACTGATCGAGAATCTCCATCGTATGCTGCGGCTGGAGCAGGCGCATCACGCCCTCCGCTGTCCGCACGACATAGGAGAACGACAGGCGAGCCGACGTGATGGGGTCTAAACGGACCACCTGCGTAGAGGCATACACACCTAGGCGCTCGTCCTCTTTGAGCGCAACCGAGGTCGAATGCTGCTTGCCGTCGCGCTCATACTCAATGGCGATATCGTCCTTACCGGCGGCCTTGCCGATGGCATCGTAAACGTCCATCCAGGTAGCGCACGATACTCCGTCAACCGAAAGGATCGCGTCGCCGCCCTCGATACCCGCCTTGGCGGCAATAGACCCCTCGTCAACCTGACCGATCACGTTGGTATCCATCGGCACGGTGACACCCGCAATAGAGTAGATGCTCATAAGCAGCAAAAAGCCCGTCAGGATATTGACGAGAATGCCCGCGAGCAGCATAAAGGCGCGCTTGAGAAAACCCTGGCCCAGATAGGTATGCGAACGCTCTTGCGCAAGGAACTCGGCTTCGCCGCACGGCAGCTCCCACACATCGCCCTCGGCAGTCGCATGCTCTCGATCGAACCGGCGGCCGTCAAAGGTGGTGTAACCCGCCGCGTCTCGCGGCAGCGTCTGATACCTGGTGGGATAGTAGCTCGGCGAGGGCTTCTCCCCTTCCTCATACCAAGGCGCGATAGAGCCCCAACCCAAGAGCAAGGCGCATGCCTCGAGCACAACCTCCTCGGATAGCTCGAGCTCGACAGCAAGGTCGGCCACGGTCACGCGACCATGACGATAGATAGCCGCGAGCACGCGATCGGCACACGAGACGTCGGTCGGATCCATACCGCAGATGGCAGCGTAGCCACCCAGCAGCAGCGGGGTCACGCCAAACTTGGTTCCAATGCGACGTGACGTGTAATGGATGTCAAAGCGGCACGGCAAGCCCAAAAAGAACTCGGTCACACGGACGCCGCAGGCACGTGCCGCCAAAAAGTGGCCGCCCTCGTGCAAAAACACGAGGACGGAAAGCATCAACAGGCCCCAAAAGACCGATGAGAGAACGCTCAGAACAGTATCCATAAAACGAAAAAGCAATCCTTATGGGTTAGGAACGGGTTGCGGCGAGCACCTGCGCAGCCTTTTCACGCGCCCACGCATCGATGTCGCGAAGCTGCTCAAACGAATCGACCGCCTGCTTATCGTGGGCATCCATGCAGGATTCCACAATGCGATCGATATCAGTAAAGCAGCAGCCATCGTGCAGGAAAGCATCGACGGCGACCTCGTTGGCGGCATTGAGCACGCACGGCATGGTGCCACCCGTCTTGCCGGCACGTTCGGCCAGTGCCAGACAGCGGAAGGTATCCATGTCGGCAGCATCAAACGTGAGCTGCCCCAGCTCGCGGAAATCGATACGAGGCGCCGGGGTATCCCAACGCTCGGGATACGAGAACGCGAACTGGATGGGAATACGCATGTCGGAAGCACCGAGATGCGCCATCACGGAGCCGTCGGCAAACTCGACCATAGAGTGAATCTTGGACTGACGCTGCACGACCACGTTAATGAAATCGAGGTCGCAGTTAAACAGATGCATGGCCTCAATGCGCTCCAGGCCCTTGTTCATGAGGGTGGCGGAGTCGATGGTGATCTTGGCGCCCATGGCCCACGTGGGATGTGCGAGGGCATCGGCACGCGTCACGCGGTCGAGCTCGTCGCGCGTGCGGCCAAAAAACGGACCGCCCGAGCAGGTGAGCCAAATACAATGAGCCTCGCGTGGGTTCTCCCCCAGATAGCACTGGAAGATGGCGGAGTGCTCAGAGTCGACTGGAATAAGCTGGCCCGGTTGCGCCAACGGCATAAGCAAGTCGCCACCGACGACGAGGGACTCCTTGTTGGCAAGGGCAAGGCGCTTATTTGAGGTCAAGGCCGCATGGCTCGCCTCGAGACCGGCGGCACCCACAATAGCGACGAGTACGCAGTCGACATCGTCGCGACGCGCGAGCTCGCAAACCGCCTGCGCGCCAACGCCGAGCTTCGTTCCCTCGGGCAACTCCTGCAGCACGGCGTCATCGCCATGAGCGACATCGGCCACGGCAACCGCCGAAACCGAGAACTCGCGGGCAGCGGCAACAAGCTCGGAGGTACTGGAGTTAACGGACAGCGCCGTCACCTGCAGGCGATCGGCATGCTGGCGGCACACATCGAGCGCCTGGGTGCCGATGGAGCCCGTACAACCCAGGATGGCAACACGGAGGCGTCCATCGGGGCCATACGTCGTCTGGAATGACATTACAGCACGCCTCCGATCATCAGCATCAGCTGCGCGGTGATGCAGCCGAAGATAAGCGAATCGCTACGATCGAGCATGCCGCCGTGGCCCGGGATAAGGTTGCCGGAATCTTTGACGCCCACACCGCGCTTGATGCGCGATTCGATAAGGTCGCCGATAACGCCCAGAATGGACACGACCACGCCGCACAGCAGCGCATAGGGCAGGCTGAGCTTGAAGAAATGCGTCGCCCACAGGATGAGCCAAATCAAAACCGAGCCCAGGATGCCGCCGACAAACCCCTCCCAGCTCTTTTTGGGAGAGATCTTGGGAACCATCTTGTGCTTACCGATACGGCTGCCCACGATGTAGGCAAACGAATCGGAGACCCAAAGGGACGCGCAAACGCCCACCGAAAGCAAGGCACCGGCAAAACCGGGCACGGCATCGCGCAGCAGCACGATAGCCGACAGCATAAAGCCAGTGTAGATGGGACCCATGAGCGTCACGGCCACATCAGAGATGCGGGTACGCGGCGACCAGACATACCAAATGCCCACAGCGAGCATCAGGGCAAAAAGCAGGGCATTCAGCAGCATCGAATCGCCCAGCGCCGACAGCGGAAAGAGCACGGCGGCAGCGATGCCCATGCGCTCGTTAGCCATCTTGCCATCGAGCCTTGTCATACGGAAAAACTCATAGCAGCACAGACCGCTCATGACGGAAACAAAGATGGCAGTGGGCACGATACCCAAAACCAGACACAGGATAAAGACAACGGCGTAGACGATACCCGCGGCGGCACGGGTAATAAAGCCCGCCAGCCACGAACCGGTGCCGCTCTTCGCTGTAGGCGCTCCCGCAGCGGTAGCTTTGCGCGCAGGCGTCTTGGGAGCAGATGCCTTGGGACGATCGGACACGATTAAGCCTCCTCGGTCTTGCTCAGTCCACCAAACCTACGGTCACGGCCCTGATAGGCCAAAATGGCGTCGACAAGGCCCCAACGATCAAAGTCGGGCCAATAGGTATCGGTGACATAGAACTCGGAATAAGCCACCTGCCACAGCAGATAGTTCGAAAGGCGCAGCTCACCAGAGGTGCGAATCACAAGCTCAGGATCGGGAAGGCCGGCGGTATAGAGGTGGGAAGCCACCATGTCGTCATCAATTGCGGCAGGATCAATCTTACCGGCGGCAACGTCGAGCGCAATCTGACGGACAGCGCGGGTAATCTCGGCACGCGCGCCGTAGTTGACGGCAAGCGCCAGCGTCATACCGGTGTGATCGGCGCACTCGGCAAGACCGCGTTCAAAAACGTCGCGGGTCTTCTTGGGCAGCGCGGAAATATCACCCAAAAAGACAACGCGCACGTTTTCGCGCTTCAGAAGCGGCAACTCGTCGATGAACGTCTTGGCAAACAAGTGCATCAAGACGTTGACCTCATGCTGCGGGCGGTTCCAGTTTTCGGTAGAAAACGCATAGGCAGAAAGCACGTCGACGCCCAGGCGCACGCAGGCGGTAATGATCTCGCGCAGCGAGACGATACCCGCCTTGTGGCCCTCAGTGCGTGCAAGACCGCGCGACGTGGCCCAACGACCGTTGCCGTCCATGATGCACGAGATATGGTGCGGAATGTTATTGAGGTCAAGGTCGGAAAAACCGACGCCCGCAGGGGCGTCGGCAAAGTACTCGACCAGTTTATGCTCGTCGTATTGCACCTTAGATCTCCATGACCTCGGCTTCTTTTTCCTTCAAAAGCTCCTCGACCTTGGCGACATACTCATCGGTGTGCTTCTGGACCTTGGCCTGCTCGCGACGGACATCGTCCTCGGTGAGCTCCTCATCGCGCTCGAGCTTGTTGTTGAAGTCGCGACGGATGTTACGGATAGACACCTTGGCCTGCTCGGCGTACTCGCGGCACTCCTTGACGAGCTCGCGACGGCGCTCCTCAGTGGGAGCCGGGAACGGAAGACGAACGACGGTGCCATCGGAGTTGGGGGTAATACCCAGATCGGAAGCGCCGATAGCCTTGACGATAGCATTGATGAGTGCCTTGTCCCACGGCTCGATGAGCAGCATGTGGGCCTCAGGGGTCTTGACGGCGGCAACCTGCGTGACCGGCGTGGGAACACCGTAATAATCGACGGTGATGTCGGACAGAATGTTGGCATTGGCGCGGCCGGTACGAACCTTGGAGAAGTTATGCTTGAGGGACTCGAGCGACTTGTCCATATGGGCGGTGATGTTCTCTGCCATGCTTAATCCTCCTGATAGACGAGCGTGCCGACGGGCTCACCCGAAAGCGCGCGCTTGACGGTGTCCTCGCCATCGATGTTGAGGACCAAAATCGGCATACGGTTGTCCTGGCACAGTGCCGTAGCCGTGGAATCCATAACCTGCAGACCGCGGACGAGAACCTCGTGATAGGTAATCTTGTCAAAACGGACGGCGTCGGCGCACTTGACGGGATCTTTGTCGTAGATGCCGTCAACCTTGGTGGCTTTAATCAGAATCTCGGCGCCGATCTCGCACGCACGAAGAGCCGCGGCGGTGTCGGTCGTAAAGTACGGATTGCCCGAACCGGCGGCAAAAATAACGACGTTGCCCTTGGAAAGGTGGTTGATGGCGCGACGGCGAATATAGGGCTCGCAGATCTCGTTCATCTGGATAGCGCTCATCACGCGGCAGGGAACATCGTTATGCTCGAAGGCATCCTGCAGGGCGAGCGCGTTCATAACGGTAGCCAGCATGCCCATGTAGTCGGCCTGAGCACGCTCCATGCCACCGGCAGCGCCGGCCATGCCGCGGAAAATATTGCCGCCGCCGACAACGACGCCGACCTCATGGCCAACGGCTAGCAGCTCCTTGACCTGCTTGGCAAGATGGTCGGTAACCTTGGGGTCGATGCCATATTGGCCGTCGCCCATCAGTGCTTCGCCGGAAAGCTTAAGAAGCACGCGTTTAAATCGGATGTCGGACAAAGCGATCCTCCTTTAATTAGACTCTCAATATGATATCAAAGGCTCTGATAAGAGCCATGAAAAAGCAGGCTGTGAGTAAAACCCACAGCCTGCTCATTACCAGCTACAAAAGCTTATTTACTCGCCACGGACCAGACGGTCAAAGGCAACGACGGTAATGGTGTCGCTGAGCTCCTTGGAGACCTGCTCAGCGTACTTCTTGATGGTGAGGGAGCTGTCCTTGATGAACTCCTGCTCGGTGAGCACGGACTGCTTGTAGAACTTCTCCAGACGGCCGACAGCCATCTTCTCCTGAATAGCCTCGGGCTTGCCGGACTCGGCAGCCTGGGCCATGTAGATCTGCTTCTCGTGCTCGACGGTCTCGGCCGGAACCTGATCGCGGGTAGCGCAGATCGGGGCGACGGCGGCAACCTGAAGGGCAACGTCGTGAGCGAAGGTCTTGAAGGACTCAGTCTGAGCGGTCTCGGCCTTCTCGAAGGCGAACTCGACGAGGACGCCGATCTTACCACCCATGTGGATGTAAGAAGCGAGCGCGCCGTTCTCGGCCTTGCGGGCAGCGAAGCGGGAGATCTTCATGTTCTCGCCCATGATGTGAATCATCTCGGTGAGCTCGGAGGAAACGGTCTCCTCACCCATCGGCTTCTCGAGCAGAGCGTCGACGTCAGCAGGCTCGGTGGTAGCGACAACCTCAGCGACCTTGGAAGCAAAGCCAGTGAACTTGGCGTTGGAGCCAACGAAGTCGGTCTCGCAGGAGAGCTCGAGCAGAGCGCCGGTCTTGCCATCCTCGGAGACGAACGCGGCGACAGCGCCCTCGTTGGTCTCACGGCCAGCCTTCTTGGCAGCCTTGGCAAGGCCGTTCTTACGCAGAACGTCGACAGCGGCGTCCATGTCGCCGTCAGCCTCGACGAGAGCCTTCTTGCACTCCATCATCGGGGAGTCGGTCATCTCGCGGAGCTGCTTGACCATAGCGGCGGTAATCTGGGCCATTGTGGTTCCTTTCAAAGAGATGAAAAAGAATTAACTAAGACTGATTTACTCGGCCTTGGGCTCAGCGGCCATCTCGGCCTCGGAGACCTGCTCCTTGCCGGAGCCAGCGAGGCAGGCGTCAGCCATGAGCTCGCACATAAGGGTGACAGCGGAGATAGCGTCATCGTTGCAGGGGATGCCGTACTCGACCTCGTCGGGATCGGAGTTGGTGTCGATCAGAGCGACGACGGGGATGTTCAGGCGCTGGGCCTCCTTGATGGCGTTCTCCTCGCGCTTGGTGTCGATGACGAAGAGAGCCTGGGGCAGACCCTTCATGTCGCGGGCGCCACCGAGGTTGGTCTGGAGCTTGGTGAGCTCCTTGCCGAGAACAGCCTGCTCCTTCTTGGGCAGAACAGCCATGCGTCCGTCCTCGACCATGGCCTCGAGCTCCTCCATGCGGTTGATGCGGGAGCGGATGGTGACGAAGTTGGTCAGCATGCCGCCGAGCCAACGCTGGTTGATGTAAGGCATGTTGGCGCGCTCAGCAGCGTTCTTGACGGCCTCCTGAGCCTGCTTCTTGGTGCCGACGAACAGCACGTTGCCGCCCTTGGCGACGTTCTTGACGAAGGTGTAGGCCTGGTCGGCGTCGAGGATGGTCTGCTTGAGGTCGAGGATGTAGATGCCGTTGCGCTCACCGAAGATGAACGGCTTCATCTTGGGGTTCCAGCGACGGGTCTGGTGACCGAAGTGGCAGCCGGCCTCGAGCAGGGTGCGGATATTAATCTTGGTAGCCATGTTAAACCTCCTGTGGTTTGCCTCCGCGCGGGGTCATCCTCCAAAACCAACCCGGACATGTGCTACCAAAGCCCGGGCACCACGGTATGAAGTAGCCGCGCGTGCGTGATAAAAACATGTTGCCGTGAAGCAACCCGATGAATGATAGCAGGAATGCATCTTCCTGCCAACCCGCAATCAAAACCACACACCTGAGTGCGGCGCGGGACGTCCCAGCCACTATTCGCCGCGGGGATGGGCTTGAGCCACGGCACGTTTGAGCCGATCGGGCGTGAGATGCGTGTAGATCTGCGTCGTGGACAGGCTCGCATGACCTAGCAGCTCTTGAACCGAGCGCAGGTCCGCACCGCCCTCGAGCAAATCGGTCGCAAAGGTATGGCGCATCGCATGCGGGGCAATGTCGGCCGGAATGCCGGCGAGCGTCGCCAGCGTATGGAACCGCCGCCTGAGCATGGCGGCACTCATGCGATTGCCGCGCGCCGATATAAGCAGCGGATGCGGCCCGGTAGCGGGGTCACGGCGCTTTGCCTGAGCGAGCAACTCCGGCCTCCCCTCCTCAATATAGAGACGCGTCGCCTCGAGTGCGCGACGATACAGAGGGACGATACGCTCCTTGCTCCCCTTGCCCCAAAGTCGCAGCGTTCGCTCGGACCAACCAATAGACTCCACGTTGAGCGCCGCGAGCTCCGAGATTCGCGCGCCGGAGGCATAGAGCAACTCAAGCATCGCCGCATCGCGCAGTCCCGCGGGCGTCGAGGTATCAGGCGTCTTGAGCAGCGCCTCAACCTGCTGGGTCGTAAGGACGCCCGGCAGGTCACGTGGCAGCTTGGGCGATGCGATCGCCGAGACCGCATCGCCCTCGACAATCCCCTCGGCAGCCATCCAGCGATAGAGAGATCGAATAGCCGACAGGTGCGCCGCAAGCGTTCGGGGAGCCACCTGCTCACGCGAAAGCTCGGCAAGATAGCGACGAATGGTGCGCACGTCGGCAGCGAAAGCATCAATATTCTCGCGCTCGCACCAGACAGCAAAGCGCTCCAGTCTCGAGCCATAGGCCGTCACCGTGTTGGGAGAAAGTCCCTCAACACGTGCGATATAGGCGATAAACGAGTCGACGGTGTCGTACAGGTCAAAGGCTATGACCGGTCGCCTCCAAACAAGTCGGAGCGCGTGGCCAAGTAGGCATCAAGGGCCTCGAGGGCGCGATCCGCATAAGCCTGATAGCGGTCGCGTTTGCTGCGGCGCTTACCATCCTCGAGTGGCGGCACCAGGCCAAAGTTGACATGCATAGGCTGATAGCCCACGGTGGCAGGATCGGTCGCATAGCCCACGAGCGCACCCAGGGCGCCCACACGCGGCAACTCGACGCCCGCGGCACCGATAGCCTCGGCATAGGTGTTGAGCGCCGCGAGCAGACCTGTCGCCACGGCTTCCATGTACCCCTCGGTGCCGGTGATCTGACCGGCCAGGCGCACGCCGGTACCGGGCACGGCAAAGGTGCTATCGAGCACGTGAGGGGCGTCGACAAAGGTATTGCGGTGCATGACACCGTAGCGGAAGAACTCAGCGTTCTCCAGGCCCGGCACCATATGGAAGACGCGCTTCTGCTCGCCAAAGGTCAAGTTGGTCTGGAAGCCCACCAGGTTATAGGCGGTCTTCTCCTTGTTCTCGGCACGCAGCTGAATCGCCGCCCAGGGGCGACGTCCGGTACGCGGGTCGGTGAGGCCGACGGGCTTCATGGCGCCAAAGCGAATGGCGTCCTTGCCGGTGCGCGCAACTTCCTCGGCAGGCTGGCAGGCTTGGAACAGATCGCCGCCCTCAAAGTCTTTGAGCACCACGCGGTCGGCCGTGGTAAGCGCCTCGATAAAGGCCTCGTACTCCTCCTTGTTGAGCGGAGCGTTGAGATAGTCGCCGCTCCCCTGCTCCTCGTAGCGCGACTGCGAGAACAGCACGTCCATATCGAGCGTGGAGGCATCGACGATCGGCGCCGCCGCATCAAAGAATGCCAGGGCATCGCCACCGACGAGCTTCATAACCTCTTCGCTCAGCGCCGGTGAACACAGCGGGCCCGCGGCAATGACCACGTGACCCTCGGGAATCTGTGTGACCTCACCGTGCACGACCTCGATATTGGGACGAGCGGCAACCTCAGCCTCGACAAGCTCGGAAAACTTGACGCGGTCGACCGCCAAGGCGCCACCGGCGGGAACAGCCGCGCGATGGGCGCAATCGAGCAGGACTGAACCCATGCGCTCAAGCTCGGCCTTCAGCAAACCAGCCGCGGAATCCGGACGGGTCGACTTAAACGAATTCGAGCAGACGAGCTCTGCCAGGTGATCGGTATGGTGAGCCGGGGAGCTCACCTGGGGGCGCATCTCGCACAGCTTTACGGCAAAACCGCGATCTGCCAGCTGGATCGCGCACTCCGAACCCGCCAGACCGCCACCGATAACTGTCACCTGATCGAACTGCATCTGCAAACACCTTTCTAATTGACACGTTTTCCATTGTGACCGAAGGGTGTCTGGGCGTGAAGGGCAAACTTGGAGGGCGCATACCTTCCATCCATCATGCGCTCGATAAGACCCTCGAGTTCAAGCGAACCCAAGAGTTTGAGTACGCCGACAGCATCGAGCGAGACGAGCGCCGCGATGTCGTCGACCTTGAGCGGAGAGGCGATGAGCGCATGCATCACGGTCTGCTGCATTGGATCCAGGTCGGCAATGCCGGGAGCATCGGGGCGCGAGTAGCGCAGGGTTCCGTAGATGCGTGAGATAGCCATCTCGATAGATTCCTCGTCGACGATGCAGCAGGCACCGTTCGCAATGAGGTAATTCGTGCCACGCGACTCGGGCGATAGGATCGACCCCGGCACGGCAAGAAGTTCGCGCCCCAAATCCATAGCAGCCTCGGCTGTGGAAAACGTCCCAGAAGGCATACCCGCCTCGGATACAAAGAGGGCTTGCGACAGGGCCGCGATTACGCGATTGCGGCGCGGAAAGGCGAACTTGCGCGGACCCATGCCCCACGGAGAGATCGACACGACCGCGCCACCCGTATCAAGCGTGCGCGTAATCAGCCCCGCGCTCGAACGCGGGTAGACCACGTCGGCGCCCGTCCCCAGCACCACAACGTGTTTGCCGCCGGCGTTGACCGCAGCCCAACCCGAGGCCTGGTCACAACCGACCGCACCGCCCGAAACTACCGTCACTCCCGCCTCAACCGCCACCTTCGCCGCAAGCTCTGCCACGGCAAGACCATACGGCGAGGCCTTTCGCGCACCGATGATGGAGAGCGCGGGCGTCGAAAGCGCCTCGGGGTTGCCGCGCACATAGAGCGTCTGAGGTACATCAGAAAGCTCCAAAACGGTCTCGGGATACAACGCGTCACCTGGATGCAGCTCGAAGGTCCCCTCAGCCATCATTGGTCCCTCCTTCCCTGGTACATCGCCGCCTCGAGCACGTGGTCCTGCGTCACCTGCTCGCTCTCGGCGACATCTGCGATCGTGCGCGCAATGCGAACAAGGCGCACGATGCCACGCCCTGTGAGATGCGTGCGCTTCGACAGGCCGAGCACACACTTCTCCGCCGCATCATCGAGCTCAAAGGTCGAAACGACGCCGTCAATGGACCGTGTCTCGTCATCCTCGGCCTCGGCATCCGCATCGTCCATGCGGGATTCGCGCCAAGCGCGAAAGGCGCGACCGCGCACAACGTAGTCACGTAACTCGGCCGACGACATGCCCTCCGCACCCTCGATAATCACTTGAGGGTCGGGACGGGTCACATCGATCATCATGTCGATACGGTCGGCCAAAGGACCGCGCAGTTTAGACCGATAGCGCTCGACCATCGCCGCCGAGCAGCGACACGGCACCTCGCGATCGCCCAAAAAGCCGCAGGGGCAGGGATTGCTCGCAGCCAGCAGCTGAAAGCGCGACGGGAAGGTAAAAGCCCCGTCGACGCGTACGATCCTCACGTAGCCGCGCTCGATGGGCTGACGCAGCGTCTGCAGCACGCCAGTGGGAAACTCGGCAAGCTCGTCCAAAAAGAGCACGCCGCCATGAGCAAGGCTGATCTCACCCGGGTGCACCGGGCGCCCGCCGCCGATAAGGCCTGCGGTCGAAATACTGTGGTGGGGACTGCGGAAGGGGCGGTGCCCCGCCAACAAGCCATCAATGTTCTCACCCAAAACCGAATGGATGCACAGTGCCTCCTGCTGATCCTCAACGGAAAGCTCGGGCAGGATGCCGGTCATACGGCGTGCGAGCATCGTCTTGCCCGATCCCGGAGACCCGATCATGAGCAAGCCGAGTTCTCCTGCCGCCGCAAGCGCCATGCCGCGTTTAGCGACTTCCTGCCCCAGCACGTCGGCATAGTCGAGCTCAGGCTCAAAGGTCGCTTCGACGCCCTCGGAATCCAAGTAGTGCCGCGCGGCATCGCCCATACCATGAGCAAGCTGAGACAAATGATCGATGAATCCGCAATCCACGCCCGCGAGTGGCACATGCTGGTCTGACCTGCCGGCGATAAAGGACAGCCCCAAATCACGCGCCAATAACTGAAACGCCACCTCGCCCTTGACAGGAAGCACCGTACCGTCCAAGCCAAGCTCACCAGCGATAAGACAACGATCGAGGTTGTCGCGGGGAATCTGCCCATCGGCCGCCAATACCGCGATGGCGATGGGCAGATCAAAGCCGCTACCGGTCTTGCGGATATCGCCGGGCGCCAGATTGACCGTAATGCCCGAGCGCGGGATCTCGAACCCGGCGGAGCGCATCGCGCAGCGAATACGACCGCGCGACTCCATCACCTCCATACTCGGTATGCCGAGCATCTGGATGCCCGGAACGCCGCCGGCAAGCGAGACCTCGACCGTGACGGGAATCGCCTCGACGCCGCGGATGCAGGCCGCGTGAACGGCAAACGTCTCGAACGCCATCACGACACCTGCCAATCGAACGCGTTGTACTGGTGCTCGATCTCGGCGATATGCCCGCCGCGAATGGTAACGCCCACGGCATCGAAGCGAATCGCCTTGAGCGGATAATGCTCCATGAGATAGCAACTTGCGATGCGGCGGTAGCGACGTTGCTTTTGGGCGTCCACGGCCTCCTCGGGAAAGACCCGCGTGCTGCAATCCAGCGCAACGCGTCTGGTCTTGACCTCGGCCATCACCACGACATCGTCGAGCTCATCGAGCAGCACCAGGTCGGCCTCGCCCTCGGTGCAACGATAACCCTGCTCCAGCAAGGTGTAGCCGCGCTCGTTAAAGTAGTCGATGGTGATCAGCTCGCCCAGCATGCCCAGCTCGCGAGGACTGAGTCCCTTGATAAACTCGGGCGTCATCGCCCCGCAGTCGAGCTTGCCGTTTTCCCAACACTCCTTGAGCTGCTGCGTCTTACTCTTTTTGCTTGCGGCACTCATGGGGTCTCCTTTCCCGCACACTGCATTGCCCCGATGATGAGAGCACCTTTCATGCGGGTAAGTACCGGAAGCAAACCAAAAGCTGACCAAATGCCGTCAAAAAACGGGCCGTACGCAGCAATGGTGTTGCATACGGCCCGCTACCAGCAGGTTTATAAAACCCCAGAGGTCCCTGTCTCCACAATTGACCTAGAAAAGGCGCTCAGTCTGCAGAAAGTTTCCGCAAAAGCTCACGCGGTGCAGCGGACAAAGTCCATGTTTGCGAATGGCCTCGATGTGCTCGGGGCTCGCATAGCCCTTCGACTCGGCCAGATGGTACTCGGGGTACTCGGCGTCGTACTCGACCATCATCTCGTCACGCGTGACCTTGGCCATGATGGACGCCGCGGCGATGCAGGCGATTTTGGCATCGCCCTTCACCACATCGCGCTCGTTAGGAACGGCGCCCAAGGGGTTGCCATCCATGAGGACGCAGTCGGGTTCAAGTCCCGTATCAGCCACGGCGCCCGCAACGGCGGCACGGATAGCACGGGCCATGCCCATCTCATCGATATCCTTCGGCACGATATGGCAAAAACCGATCGCCGTCGCCACCTCGGCAATCTTCACTGAGAGCAACTCGCGGCGCGCGGGCGTGAGCTTTTTGGAATCGTTGATACCCCAGACGCGCGGCTCCATAGGAAGACAGACAGCGCATACCGTCAAAGGGCCGGCCACCGATCCGCGACCCACCTCGTCGACACCAACGACCACCCCATCGCCGCCAAGCTCATGCATAAGCTCGTACATGTCATTGACGCGCTCGCGCTCGGCAAGCTCTTTGGCATGGCGTTTGAGGGCGCGCTCACAAGCCTTGATCACCTGCTGGCGCGGGTCCTCGCGATAATGCTCTACGAGGGCGGGAATCTCCTCAAACGTAGCGCTCGCCAACTCACCGGCAACCTGCGATGCCGAAACCGAGCTCGTCATGTTGGCCATACCAGGCCCTCCTTGCATGCAAATCAGATAAAAAGAAGGGCCACCCGAAGGTGACCCTTGTGTCCAAACGAGTGGACAGACGCTGCGATCTTCTTAGCGCTTCTCGGGGATGCGAGCAGCCTTGCCCACCTTGTCGCGGAGGTAGTACAGCTTGGCGCGACGGACGCGACCATGGCGAACGACCTCGAGCTTGGCGATCTTGGGGCTGTGAAGCGGGAAGGTACGCTCAACACCGACACCGAAGGACATCTTGCGGACGGTGAAGGTCTCGCGGGCACCGGCGCCGGCCATGCGGATGACGTCGCCCTGGAAGACCTGGATGCGCTCGCGGTCGCCTTCCTTAATGCGGTAATGAACCTTGACGTTGTCGGCGACGCGAACCTGAGGAATGTCCTCGCGGATCTGCTGACGCTCGATTGCGCGGATGTAATCCATGTGCAATTCCTTACTCTTCTAGAGGTGCCGTACCACCTTGGCCGGCACGTAGTTGAACAAACGTATTCGAGTATACACGCGCGGGTTTCTGCTGCAAGAACAATTTTTTACGCAGACAAAAAGACAAAACCCGCACATGATAACCGCCCGCCTCACGAATGAGACGGGCGGTATGAGGGGGGGGCTACGCTAGGCGTCGATGCGCAGAGCGCTAGGCGTTGCGCTTGGCCTCGAGCCTGGCCTGAGCGGCAGCCAGGCGCGCGAGGGGCACGCGATAGGGCGAGCAGGACACGTAGTCCACGTCGGCCACGTTAAACAGGCCCTTGATCGACTTGGGGTCGCCGCCGTGCTCACCGCACACGCCAAAGTGCATGCCGGGATTGGTGGCGCGACCCTTCTCGACAGCCATGCGCACGAGCTCCAGCACCGCCGAGTCGATGGTCTCGAAGGGGTTGTCCTTCAGGATCTTCTTGTGCAGGTACAGCGGAATGAACTTGGCCTCGGCATCGTCGCGCGAGAAGCCGAAGGTCGTCTGGGTGAGGTCGTTGGTGCCAAAGCAGAAGAAATCTGCGTGCTGGGCGATTTCGTCAGCGACCATGCAGGCGCGCGGCAACTCGAGCATCGTGCCCACGGGAATGTTGAGCTCGACGCCCTCCTCGGCGGATACCTCGGCGATTACGTGCTCAATGACCTCGCGGGTCTGGACATGCTCGGCCGTGATGGAGACGAGCGGAACCATGATCTCGGGGCGCGGATCGACGCCTTCCTTGATAAGGTGGGCGGCAGCCATGGCGACGGCGCGGACCTGCATGAGTGGCAGATCGCCAAAGACGACGGACAGGCGCACGCCGCGCAAGCCCAGCATCGGGTTGGACTCGACCATGCCGTCGATACGACGCAGGCGGGCACGCAGGGCGGCAAGCTCTTCCTCGCTGGCGCCAGCGGCTTCCTTCTTGGTGATGGCGACCTCGAGCTCGCGAGGATCATCCAGGAACTCATGCAGCGGCGGATCGAGCAGGCGGACGACCACATCGCGGCCAGACATGGTCTTGAACATCGCCAGGAAGTCCTCGGTCTGAACCTTGAGCAGATCGACCAGGGCCTGCTGCTTCACGGCCTCATCGTCGGACAGGATAAAGCTCTGGATGATGTTCTTGCGATCGCCCAGGAACATGTGCTCGGTACGGCACAGGCCGATGGCCTCGGCGCCAAACTCGAGCGCGAGCGCGGCATCCTCGGGGTTGTCGGCGTTGACGCGTACATGGTTGGCGTGACCGTCGGTCTCGTCCAGACGGATCTCGTCGGCCCAGGACAAGATGGTGTCCAGGTCGCCAGTGAGCTCGGCCGAAACCAGATCGACGGCGCCATCGACGACGATGCCCTGGGTGCCGTCGATGGAGATGACATCGCCCTCGTGCAGCACGCGGTCGCTGCCCTCGATGCGCACGACCTTCTCGGCGGCGTCGATGCGGAAGCGCTCGACACCGCAGACGCAGGGCGTACCCATGCCGCGCGCGATAACGGCGGCGTGGCTCGTCTTGCCACCATGGCTCGTCAAGATACCCTCGGCGGCAACCATACCCTTCAGGTCGTCGGGGTTGGTCTCCCAGCGAACCAAAATGACTTTATGCCCCTCGGCGGAACGTGCAACGGCGTCATCGCTCGAGAACACGACCTCGCCCACGGCGGCACCGGGGCTGGCGTTCAGACCGCTAGCCAGCGCCTCGTACTTCTTGGAGGCGTCGAACTGCGGGTGCAGGAGCTGGTCGAGCTGTGCGGGGTCGATGCGGCTCACGGCCTCCTCACGGGTGATCAGGCCTTCCTCGACCATCTCGATGGCGATACGCAGGGCGGCGGTAGCGGTGCGCTTGCCCACGCGAGTCTGGAGCATCCAGAGCTTACCCTGCTCGATGGTGAACTCGATATCGCACATATCGCGATAGTGATCCTCGAGCGTCAGGAACACGCGCTCGAGCTCCTCACCTGCAGACTCGAGGCCCGGGGTGGTCTTGAGGTCGGCGATGGGCTCGGTGTTGCGGATGCCGGCGACAACGTCCTCGCCCTGGGCGTTCACCAGAAAGTCGCCGTAGAACTCCTTAGTGCCGTCGGCCGGGTTGCGCGTAAAGGCAACGCCGGTCGCGGAGGTCTCGCCCTTATTACCAAAAGCCATGGCCTGCACGTTGACGGCGGTACCGAGCTCGTCGGAGATAGCATGCTGCTTGCGGTAGATGCACGCACGCTCGTTCATCCAGCTGCCAAAGACGGCTTGGATGGCAAGGCGTAACTGGAGCTCCGGGTCGTGCGGGAAGACGGGCTTGCCATCGACAACCTCGAGCTCGGGGTACAGGGCGGCCTCGACGTTCTCGGAGAAGAGGCCCTTGAAGGTCTCGACGAGCTCTTGCAGATCCTCGGCCGAAAGCTCGGAATCGACGCGAACGCCGGCGACCAGACGAGCCTGGGTCAGGGCGTTCTCGAACAGGTCGGCATCGACGCCCATGACGACGTTGGAGAACATCTGGATAAAGCGGCGGTAGCTATCCCAGGCAAAACGCGGGTTTTGCGTCTGGGCAATGAGACCCTGAACGGAATCGTCGTTGAGACCCAGGTTGAGAACCGTGTCCATCATACCGGGCATGGAGAACGGAGCACCCGAGCGCACCGATACGAGCAGCGGGTCGTTGGCGTCACCGAGCTTCTTGCCGCAGCGAGCCTCGAGGTCTGCCTCGGCGGCAACGATCTCATCGAGTGCACCATCAGGCCACACGTTGCCGGCACCGGAATACTCGACACAGGTCTGGCAGGTAATGGTAAAGCCGCCGGGAACTGGCAGGCCGATACGGCTCATCTCGGCAAGGTTCGCGCCCTTGCCGCCAAGCACAAAGTTCATGGACTTGTCGCCCTCAGTCACACAAGTGCCTTGGGCGTCGGTGCCAAAACGGTAAACCCTCTTGCAATCGCTCACGATACTTCCCCTTCCATGCGCTCACGCGCACGACCGTGGTAACGAATCGACCCGCCGGATGCGGGCCGTGAGGGAACTATACGGCGGGTTTTGGACAGGCTTGAGCAGAGGGTGCGCGGTTTGGTAAACGTGCTAAAACCGGCGGTAAACGGTAGGTAAAGGTGGTTACCTTATGAAGATACCACTACAAGGAAAATGCAGGTAGTATGCGATGTTTTTGCTAAATCGCTTTACCATTTATCAGCATTATTTTCAAGTATTCTCTTTGGGTAGCTAAAAGAGCCCCGTCCCAAATTAGCTACCCAAACAACCTTGTCCCAAGTGAGCTACTTTTGTTGAGCGCGGCGGGCGGCACGGCGGGCTCTTGCCTCTTGAATCTCTTCGAGGTGAGCAATGATCTCGGCAGCGCTTTCCTCGATGGCTTTGCCGTCGGTACGCACTACAAAGCAGCCCAGGCGTTTCATGAGCGCGCGGGCTTCCGCAAGCTCACTACGCACGCTCTCGGGCTCGGCATAGGAGCCGGCAACGGCACGGGCGTAGTCATCGCCCAAGCGGCTATCGCGAATTTCGGAAATCATATCGACGGTCGAAATCAGGCCGAACAGGCGCATCGGGTCGACCTCGTAAATCGACTTGGGCGGCTCCATGCCATGCGCCAATGGGACATTGGCGACCTTGTAGCCCTGATAGGCTAAATACATCGACAGCGGCGTCTTGGATGTACGCGACACACCCAGCAGCACGATATCGGCACCCGACAGATCGTCGCAACCACGACCGTCATCGTGCTCAACGAAATACTCCATGGCCTCGATACGATGGAAATAGCGGTCATCGGTCTTGTGAATCACGCCCGCAACGCCCTTGGGCGGTACACCGATGAGCGCCGACAGCACGGCAAGCGTCGGGCCGATCAGGTCGACCGAACGGATATGCAGCATACCCAGGTAATCGAGCACGCGGGCGCGAAGCGCCGGATCGACAATGGTGTGGAACACGGCAATATCGCGATGGTCCGCATCGACGCGCGGCCCCACAAATGACTTGACCTGCTCCACAGAGGTCACCTTAGGCAGACGCAAAACGCGAAAAGCCCCTTCATCAAATTGCCCGGACGCCGCAAGCACCACCTCACAAGCGGTATCGCCGAGCGAGTCGGAGATAACGATGACGGTGGGACGAGCGGTGACCGGGCAATCCATGCGGGGCTCCTTTTGCGCTTATGCGCAGGCTGGCTTACTTTTTGCGGGCAAGCTCACCGATGTTGGCGATGCCGGAGAAAACGGCCTCGAAGCGGTTGAGCAGCTTAAGGCGATTATCGCGAAGCTGCTCGTCCTTGTCCATGACCATGACCTCATCGAAGAAACGGTCGATGGGCGCGCGCAGGGCGGCGAGGGCGGCAAATGCGGCCGGGTAGTCCTCGGCAGCAAGGGCGGCATCGACAGCGGTCTGAGCAGCCTCGGAGGCGTCGGCGAGCGCGAGCTCGACCTCGCCCATCAGGCTGCGGTCGTACTCCGCACCCAGCTCGGGCTTGGAGATGTGCGCGGCACGGGCATAGGCGGTAGCCAGGTTGTCAAAGGTCTCGGCATCATTCTTGCGGGCCTCGTCGAGGGCGGCGCAGCGGGCGAAGAAGACGGACGGGGCGATAATGTGCACCGCGGAGACGGCGGCAACGGTATCGGCCGGGATCTTTTCGTCGCGGGCCATGCTCACCAGGCGGCCATGGAAGAAGTCACGAACCTGCTGGGCGACCTCGGCGGCGTCGAACTCAATGCCCTGCTCGCTGTAAAGCTGCAGAGCAAAGTCAATCAGCGACGTGGGGTCGATCGGCAGACGGTCGCGCAGAATGTTGATGATACCGATAGCGGCACGACGCAGCGCGTAGGGATCGGAGGAGCCGGTCGGGGGCTCGCCGATGGCAAAGATACCGGCGATGGTATCGAGCTTGTCGGCGCAGGCCACGATGCAGCCAGCGGTGCCCTCGGGCAGCTCGTCACCGGCAAAGCGGGGACGATAATGATCGCGAATGGCGTGGGCGACCTCGTCGTTCTCCCCCATCGCGGTGGCGTAGTAACCGCCCATCACGCCCTGCTGGCCCGTGAACTCGACGACGGCGTTGGACACCAGGTCGGCCTTGCACAGGTGCGCGGCGCGAGCGGCGTCGGCGGCAAGATGGGCGCCCAGATGAGCCTCGCGGGCAATAGCGAGCGCGAGCTGCTCAATGCGCTCGGACTTGGCGAGCACGCTGCCGAGCTTCTCCTGGAAGGCGACCTTGGCCAGGCGCTCACGGAACTCGTCGAGGGAGATCTTCAGGTCCTCCTCGTAGAAGAACTTAGCGTCGTCCAGACGGGCACGCACGACGCGCTCGTTGCCGTCGATCACGCGCTCGGCGTTCTCGGGCTTGCTATTGGAAACGACCACGAACTCACGCGTCAGCTTGCCCTCGCCGTCATAGATCGGGAAGTAGCGCTGGTTGGTGAGCATGGACTCGCAGATGATCTCGTGCGGGACCTTGAGGAACTCCTCATCGAAGGTACCGACGAGCACCGTCGGCCACTCGCAGAGGTTGATGACCTCCTCGAAGACCTTCTTGGGCGTATCGACATGGCAGCCAGGACGGGCAGCCTCAACCTCGGCGATACCGGCGAGAATCACCTCGCGACGGCGCTCGGCAGAAAGCACGCCGGCGTCCTCGAGCACCTGCTCGTAGGCGGCGGGGCTAGCGACAACGTGGTCACCGGGGCCAAGCACGCGATGGCCGCGCGTGGTGTTGCCGCTCGTCACGTCGGCAAACGACACGGGCACAACATCCTCGCCCAAAAGGCAGCAGATCCAGCGGACCGGGCGCACGAAGGTGGCGTGCTCGTGGCCCCAGCGCTGACTACGGTAGTTGGGCCACTGCAGGCCGGCGATGGTCTTCTCGCACAGGGCCGTCAGGATCGGAGTAGCCGGAGCGGAAGGAATGTTCTTCTCGGCAAAGACGTACTCACGGCCGTCGGTGTCCTCGCGACGGACCAGGTCCTCGGCAGCCACACCGCATTTGCGGGCGAAGCCCTGGGCGGCCTTGGTGGCGTTTCCGTCAGCGTCGAAGGCGATGTTGGCCGCAGGGCCACGCTTGACCTCGTGAACCTCATCGGTCGCGGTGGCGACGTCGGCAACGAGCGCAGCCAGGCGACGCGGGCTCGAGATCACGCGGACCTCGCCGTGGGCCAGACCGGCCTCGTCGAGACCCTTGGCGATCATGGTGCCAAGCTGCTTGACGGCATTGTTCAGCGGCGCGGAGGGCATTTCCTCCGTACCGATCTCAAACAGGAAATCCTTAGCGTCTGCCATGGCTTACGCCACCTCGCCTTCCTGGTCGGCATTCTCGTTGACTCCGGCGACCTCGGCCATATAGGCCTCGCAGCACGCCTTGGCGACGGCGCGGACGCGCAGGATGTAATTGGCACGCTCGACCGCGGACAGCGCGCCGCGGGCATCGAGCAGATTGAAAGCGTGGCTGCACTTCATGACGCAGTCGTATGCGGGCAGCGGCAGCTTGCGCTCCAGGCAGGAATGGCACTCGGCCTCGTAGTCGTCAAACTTCTGACGCATCATCTCGACGTTGGCGACCTCAAAGTTATAGGCACTGAACTCGCGCTCGTTCTCGAGGAACACGTCGCCATAGGTCATGGGCGTACCGTCGGGCAGGTAGCTCCACACCAGGTCGTAAACGGAGTTGACGCCCTGGGCATACATGGCGATACGCTCCAGGCCATAGGTGATCTCGACGGGCACGGGGTCGACCTCGATACCGCCCACCTGCTGGAAGTACGTAAACTGCGTGACCTCCATACCGTTGAGCCAGACCTCCCAGCCAAGGCCCCAGGCGCCCAGGGTCGGGCTCTCCCAGTCGTCCTCGACAAAGCGAACGTCATGGTCGTTGGGGTCCAGGCCAATGGCGGCAAGAGACCCCAGGTAGAGCTCCTGTGCGTTGACCGGTGAGGGCTTGATGAGCACCTGGAACTGATAGTAGTGCTGCATGCGGTTAGGGTTCTCGCCGTAGCGGCCGTCGGCGGGACGGCGGCAGGGCTGCGCATAGCAGGTGCGCCACTCGGCGGGACCGAGCGAGCGCAGCGTGGTCGCGGTATGGAAGGTACCGGCACCGACCTCGGAGTCATAGGGCTGCATAATGACGCAGCCCTGCTCGCCCCAGTACTGCTGGAGGCGCAGGATGATGTCTTGGAAGGAAAGCGATGAAGCGTTCATGCCTCTAATATCCCCTCGTCGAAACGATTACACGGTTAGGTACTGTACTATAGCGGTTTTTAGTCGATAGCGCCGATGCGGTTGAGCGGCCAGTAGCGAACGAGTGCAACGGCCATTAAGTCGGAGCGGTCGACCGGCCCAAAATAGCGGGAGTCGGCTGAGTTCTCTCGGTTGTCGCCCATCACCCACACACACCCGTCGGGGACGGTGTAGGGATAGCTCACCTGGACGCCGGGCGCTTGGACCGAAAGCGGCCAGCTCATGCCCGCCGTATAGTCCTCGTCGAGCGCTTGGCCGTCAACGACCACCTTGCCGTCCTGCAGGTCGACCGTCTGGCCGGCCGTGGCAATAACGCGCTTGACAAGAATATCATGCTCGGAGGTGCCGTCGGGGTTGTGAAACACCACGATATCGCCCTGCTTGACGGGCTGACCGAGCTCGAGGCTCACCTTTTGCGCCAGGATCTGGTCGCCAATCTCAATCGTGTCCTCCATAGAACCGGTGGGCACCACAAAGGGCTCGACCACAAAGGTGCGGATCAGGAAGGTGGCCACAAGCGCGATCGCGATGACCGCGATCCACTCAAAAGCGCCCCTCAACGCGGAATGCTGCGATGGAACCATACTCACTCCTCGCTCTGCGAATACGAAGCGTCAAGGATCTCCTGCGCGTAAGCGCGCTCCTCGGGCGTGAGCCGCGCAGTCTCGATCAAGTCGGGACGCCAGCGGCAGGTGCGCTCGATGGCGTTCTTGCGGCGCCAAGCGTCAACCTTGGCGTGGTCGCCACTCACGAGCACCGGCGGCACGCCCTCGCCGTTGAACTCGGCGGGGCGGGTGTACTGCGCATACTCGAGCAGGCCTCCGTCCTCGGCGGTCGAGAACGACTCGTCGACGTTGCTCATCTCGTCACCAAGGGCGCCGGGAATCAGGCGTACGACGGCATCGGCAACGACCATAGCGGGAAGCTCGCCGCCCGTGAGCACGTAATCGCCGATCGACAGGCGCTCGTCGGCATACGCATAGGCACGCTCGTCGACACCCTCGTAACGGCTGCACACAAACAGCAGGCGCTCGCTTTTGAGCAGGCGCTCGGCCACATGCTGCGTAAAGGGCTCGCCGCACGGGGTGAAGAACACCACCGTCGGCCGAGGGCCCTCCGCGCTAATGGCCTCGATGGCCTCGGCGATAGGCTCGACCTTCATGAGCATGCCCTGCCCGCCGCCGTACGGCTCGTCATCGACGGTACGATGACGGTCGTGCGTCCAGTCGCGCAGGTTATACGCCTTAAAATCAAAAAGGCCGGCCTTGCGGGCGCGGCCCAAAATCGATGTGGACATGACGGGCTCAAACATCTCGGGAAAGACCGAAAGGGTCTCAATCAGCATGTTGTCCTCCCTACTTGTCCATATCGATCAGGCCGTCCATAACGTGGACGGAAATTGTTCCTGTGTCGGGAAGATCGAGCACAACCTGCTCGATCACGGGAATCAGTACCTCGCCGTACCGATCGCCCTCGACAACCCAAACATCGTTAGCGGGCGTCGACATGATCTCGACGATCGTGCCGAGTGAACCGAAGTGCTCGTCGACCACCTCGCGACCCATCAGGTCGGTATAGGCGGCGTCGAGCGAATCGAGCTCAAAATCGTCACGATTTGCCAGCACGTAGCATCCGATGATGCCCTCGGCGGCCGTCAAGTCGTCAATGCCCTCAAACGAGACCAGATCGCCATCGCCCGTATCGGTGACGGACACGACCGTGCAAAAACGGTCGCGTTTGAGCGCCGGTGGCGTCAAGGCAACACGCATACCCGGCGTCAATACAGAAGGAAGCCCCCGCAGCGGCTGCGCGAGGACCTCCCCCTTCCTTCCGTGCGACTTGACCACACGGGCGATGTTTTTGTACTGGGACCTCAAGGTCCTAGCCCAGAACCTCTACCTCGACAGCAGTGTCGAGGCGAGCGGCCAGTGCACGGGCGAGCGTGCGAATGGCCTTGATGGTACGGCCACGACGGCCGATGACCTTAGCGACGTCATCCTCGGCGACCGAAACCTCAATCGTAGAGGCGTCATCACCATCGATGACCTCAAGGCTCACGGAATCCGGGTCGTCGACGATCTGAACAACGAGATATTCGACGAGATCGGCGATGCGATCTGAGAGCATTGCCTCACCCTCGAGCTGTGCAGCGTCAACCTCAGGCACGATTTACTCCTCGGCGCCCTCAGCGGCCTCAGCGGCAGCCTTAGCGGCCTCGGCCTCTTTGGCGAGCTGCTTCTTGGACTTCTTGACGACGGTCTCGGTCTTCTCGCCCTCGTTGGCGGCCTTGACCAGAGCGGCTACGGCGTCGGTGAGCTGAGCGCCCTTGGACTGCCAGTCGGCGATCTTCTCGAGGTCGAGGTTGATGGTCTTGGGGGCGGTCATCGGGTTGTAGCGGCCAACCTCCTCGATGATACGACCGTCACGCGGGGCGCGGGAATCGGCGACGACGACACGGTAGTACGGACGCTTCTTAGCGCCGTGACGAGCAAGGCGAATCTTGACTGCCAAAGGAAACTCCTCCAACCAAGCAGCTTTAGGCTGCAACTACAAACAAACAGTTGAACATAATACGCCATCGACGCGGGCAGGTGAAGTCCGTGAGACCAACTTCTTCGGTGTAGTCGAGGGCAAATCCATATCTTAGACAAGAATTCGGGATTTGCAAGCACATACACGCACCCCACATGAGCTGCGCGGTATACTCATGACATGGAAAGACGCGAACATACATACGGTTATGAGGATGCCATGGGCGTCACGCCGCCTCCCTGGACGGGTCCGGCGGTGGGCCTCATGGACCTCGATGCGTTTTTTGCGAGCGTGGAGATGCTCGACCATCCCGAATGGCGCGGAAAACCGCTCATCGTGGGCGGAGACGCCGATTCGCGTGGCGTCGTGTCCACGTGTTCATATGAGGCACGTCGCTTTGGCGTGCACTCCGCCATGCCCTCGGCCGAGGCACGGCGTCTGTGTCCTCAGGCCATTTGGACACACGGGCACTTCGACCGCTACCGCGAGGTGAGCGCGCAGGCCATGGCGATTCTCGCCGACGAGACCCCGCGCGTCGAGCGCGTATCCATCGACGAAGCCTTTATCGATATCACACCGGGTCGCTTTGCGCCCGAAGACCCGCTGCTGGTTGCGCGGCGCATCAGCGATCGCGTGGCAGCGCTGGGGGTGACCTGCTCCATTGGCGTGGGCTGCAACAAGACGGTCGCAAAGATCGCAAGCGAGCGGGATAAGCCGTTTGGGTTGACCATCGTGCGTCCCGGAACCGAGCAGCGCTTTTTGGCCGCGCTGCCGGTATCTGCCATGAGCGGCATCGGGCGCTCGGCCGAGGAGCGACTGCGCCGCATGCGCATCTATACGCTCGGCGAGCTTTCGCGTGCGCCAGAGTCTACGCTTGCCTCTATTTTTGGCGTCAACGGCGAACGCATGCGCCAGCGTGCGCTGGGACTCGAAATCTCCGAAGTCACGAGTCTCGATGAAGAGCGCGAGGTTAAATCGGTGAGCAATGAACGCACCTTTGCGAAAGATTTGACTGAGCGCGGGGACATCGAAGCGGCGATTGCGCTGTTGGGCGAGTCAGTAGGACGCCGCCTGCGCCGTCAGGGACTAACAGGCGCCACGGTGACGCTCAAGCTCAAGTATTCGTATGGAAGCGGGCGAACGGCGCAGCGGCGGCTTCCCCACCCCACCGACGACGAGAATATCTTCGTGGCAGTTGCGCTCGAACTGCTCGACAACATCTGGCAGGAAGGCATGCATGTTCGCTTAGCAGGCATCGGCATGAGCGACTTTGACCATCAGGGCGGCATCCAGACTGACTTGTTCTGCGAAATCGACGACCGCGGAGCCCAATCCAGCGACCGCCGCGAGCTCTCCGTCGCGATCGACGCCGTCCGAGACAAGTTCGGCGACACCGCCCTATCTTTCGGCCGCCAATCCCGCTTCAATGATTAACCGCCTTTGGGCAAAAAGAAAGCCGGGCAGGTGCGAATGATTATTCTAGGACGGGGATTTTTTAATCATTTGGAGCGTCATTTCGCCCTTTGAATGATATTGGCCCCAATTCCCGTCAGACGCGAAATCTGGTCAATCGTAAACCCCCGATGCCTCAACACTGCCAGAAGACGATTTCGCTCTGATTTCGGCAAAGTTTTAAGCTGATAAGGCTCATGCGGAGCCAAAAGAGCCCGGGCAACTTCCAGCGCATCCATATCGGAGATATGCTTACCTTCGGGCATAAAATAGGGATTAGGCTTGCCGTCGGTACTCGAAAGATAAAACGCTTCCGTACCCCCAAACAGATTGAGAATACCTTCACAATCACAAATTTCGGGATGAGAGAAATACTCATGGAAGCTGCTCCAGCGATACAGAGGAGCAGAAGAAATACCTGCTTTTGCAGGATTATCGTGTATGTATCGGACGCAACGGAGCAGCTGTTTGTCGTCAGAAATGATCACACTCTTGAATCGTTCCTGGAACACCGGTCCGCGGCGGCCGGTTTTTTGATTGAAGTGTTTCGCATATGCCGTATCAATCGCATGCATAGCAACGCTCATCTGATTATCGAGATCATCAAATAGCAGGTGAACATGATTGTCCATGAGGCACCAGGCAAGAAGACGAATATGAGCGGACGTAAATCGTCTGTTCAATAGATTGAGAAAATAAAGGCGATCGTCATCGTCTTCGAAGATCAGCTGGCCAGCACAGCCCTTGAGCATGACGTGATAATGGCCGAGTTCGGACAACGCACGGGCAACACGAGTCATCGAAACCCTCCCTTCCAAGGATGCAGTAGTCACAGCATACAAAAGGAAAGGAAGAAAAGGGCCGAACCGCCCAACAAAGGTGAGCGGTTCGGCAAACGGTAGCAATGATTATTTTATCCCCGTCCCAGAAAAATCATTTAGAGGAGGTCGAGGGGAAGCTGGGGGGCGTCTCCCCAGAGTTTCTCGAGGCGGTAGAAGTCGCGGGCTTCGGGAGTGAAGACGTGGACGACAACCGAACCGTAGTCCATGAGCATCCAGGTCTTCTGCTCGCGGCCCTCGATGGAAAACGGATGCTCGCCGCAAGCCTCGGCGACCTTCTCCTCGATCTCGTCGACAATTGAATCGACCTGGCGGTTGTTGGTACCGGTGGCAAGCACAAAGTAGTCGCACACGTCGGAAAGCTCGGTCAGGTCGAGCACCTGAACGTCCTCGCCCTTCTTGTCGTAGGCGGCCTGCGCGGCGGCGCGGGCGACATCCTCGGCGGCGACACCGCTCGCGGACAGCGAGGCGGCAGTGCGGTCGGACGTGGCGACGAAGCTCTTGTGCTCCACACCTTCAAGAATCTGCTCGTCGGTCATGGTCTCGTCGGCCATGGAATACCTCTTTCTAGACGCACCCGAGCTAGCGCAGCTGGGCGTAATGGTTGTAAATCGTAATAGCCGTGGGATAAAGATAGCGCCCGGACTGGATCACATAGACCAGACCCTGCGCAAAACAGGAGAAGAACAACTCCTCGAGCGTCGACTCCCCCACCATCTTGCGCAGCGCATGCGCATAGTCGCCGTGGCGGTTGGGCTCGATGGCATCGGCCACAAAGACCACCATATCGAGCGGCGTCATGTCACAGGCACCCACGGTGTGACGGTCGACAGCCTGGAAAACGGCCGGCGACAACTCGGGGAAAAGCTGCGGAAGCTCATAGGCGGCAACAGGGCCATGCAAAAGCGGCGTCGCGGCGGAAGGAGAGCCGGCAATCTTAATGCCGTAATGCAGAGCGCGCGTGACCAGCTCGTCGTCGGAGAGCACTTTGTCCCAGTCATGGATCAGGCCGGCGGCAGCGGCATCAAAGCGGTCAACGCCGTAGACCTCGGCCAGATGAAGTGCGGTCTCGGCAACACCCAACGAATGCACATAGCGCTTGCGCTTATCTTTCATGCGAACATCGAGCAGCTCTTGAATGCGCTTGAGCAGCGCGCGCTCATCGCCCTCAAACTGATCCTCTACCGACAACGTAGCCCCCCATCACTCAAAATCTTCTTGACCCAGATCGACATACAAACTGCGCTTGCGAATGTAGCCGAGCACAGACTCGCTCGTAAGATAGCGCACGCTCATGCCGCGGGCAACTCGCTTACGAATGTTCGTCGAGCTGATCGCCAGCGCCGGAATCTGAATATAGCGCACATCGAACGGCAGCCCCGACTCTTTGATTCGGGCACGCGCCGTATCGATATCAAAACCCGGTCGCGTCGCCGCAATAAAGGTAGCAAGCTCAGCGATTCGCTCGGCATCATGCCAGGTCACAATATCGATAATCGCGTCGGCGCCCGTAATAAAGTAGAGCTTTACCTGCGGCGGGTAAAAGTCGCGAAGGGCATGAAGCGTATCGGCCGTATAGGTTACGCCCGGACGGTCAATCTCGAACCGGCTCGCCAAAAAGGCCGGGTTCGCGGCGGTGGCGAGGACCGTCATGGCATAACGGTCCTCGGCAGGCGTCACCGGCTTGTCAAGCTTAAAGGCAGGAGAGCCCGCCGGCATAAAGAGCACAGCGTCCAAGTCGAGCGACTCGCGCGCCTGCTCGGCAGTAACCAAGTGCCCGTAATGAATCGGGTCAAAGGTGCCGCCCATAATGCCAAGCCGAAACTCTTTGCCCTCTTTTATGGGCAGCTCGGGCAAACCGATTCCACCGCGCAGCGACATGGCTTACTCGCCCTCCGAGGTCTCGGCATCGTCCGCGGCACCCGCCGCATCGACAACCTCGACGCCCTCATCCGCAGCGTCGGCCACGTCAATGGCCTCAACGGCAACGTCCTCGCCAGCGTCCTCGAGCTCCTCGTACTCCGAGAAGTCCTCAGCGCCCTCAAAGTCAAAGGCGCGCTGGCAAATGCGGACCTCGTCGCCCGCACGGCAACCGGCCTTCTCGAGCGCGTCATCAACACCCATACGCGCAAACTTATGCTGCAGGTAAATGACGGCTTCCTCGTTTTCCCAGTCGGTCTGAATGACCATGCGCTCGATGGCACGACCGACCACGCGGAAGGCATGGGGCTCTTCTTGAACAATGTGGAAACGCTTCTCACGCTGCAGGCGACGGCGCTCCCACTCATCGTCGCGCAGATCGACCGGCTCATCGGAGACCGCCAACTCGGCGCGCAGCTTAGCAACCTGCTCGCCCACGGCAAGCATCAGCGTGTTGAGGCCGGCGCCCGTCACAGCAGACACGGCAAAGAACATATGTCCATCGTCGAGCGCAGCGCGTTTGAGGTCGGCAATCTTGTCAGCCGTGCCCGGCGCATCGCACTTGTTGGCGACGACGATCTGCGGGCGCTCAGAAAGCTCGGCGCCATACTGCTCGAGCTCACGGTTGATGATGCGGTA
Source organism: Collinsella sp. CLA-ER-H5 (assembly GCF_040092375.1). Lineage (NCBI taxonomy): Bacteria > Bacillati > Actinomycetota > Coriobacteriia > Coriobacteriales > Coriobacteriaceae > Collinsella > Collinsella sp. CLA-ER-H5. The sequence goes on along the minus strand of NZ_JBBNLR010000011.1, from coordinate 17,614 downwards.
ATCCTCAACCGGGTCGCGATCCTCAAAACCGCCCGTCATGTCGACGACATGCATGATGAGCGCCGTACGCTCGATGTGGCGCAGGAACTGGTGGCCCAGGCCCTTGCCCTCGCTCGCGCCCTCAATCAAACCAGGAACGTCGGCAACGACGTAAGAATACTCACCGGCACGCACCATGCCGAGGTTCGGCACGAGCGTTGTAAACGGATAGTCGGCGATCTTGGGACGGGCGGCACTCATGCGCGCGATGAGCGAGGACTTGCCCACCGAGGGGAAGCCCACGAGCGCGGCATCGGCCATAAGCTTCATCTCGAGCTCAATCCAGTGCTCCTCGGCCGGTTCGCCCAGCTGAGCGAACGCGGGCGCGCGGCGCACCGACGTCACAAAGTGCGTGTTGCCCAGGCCACCGGCACCGCCGGGCGCCACGACAACGCGCTCGCCATCGTGCACCAGGTCGGCAATCTCGAACATCGGGGTCTGCGTCTCGGGGTCGAGCTCGCGCACCACGGTGCCCATGGGAACCTTCAGGATCAGGTCCTCGCCGCTCTTACCGTTACGACGGGCACCCTGCCCGTGCGTGCCGCGTTCGGCGCGGAAGTGATGCTTAAAGCGGTAATCGATCAGCGAAGACAGCTGAGCATCGGCCTGGATGACGACGTTGCCGCCACGACCGCCGTCGCCGCCATCGGGGCCGCCCTTGGGGACAAATGCCTCGCGCCTAAACGACATGCATCCGGCTCCGCCGTCGCCGCCGCACACGTTAATGCGGCTGATATCGGTGAACTGTGACAACAGAATCGCCTCCTACAAAAAGAGGGAGACCCTTGAATCCTAAAACTCAAGTGCCTCCCACATATGTGCTCTATGAAGGGTGAATTACGCGTTCGCGAGCGGGCGTACGCTGACCCTGTGCTTGATACCCTTGTGGAACTCAACGGTACCGTCGACCAGCGCGAACAGCGTATCGTCCTTGCCACGGCCAACGTTCTCACCCGGGTGGATGTGCGTGCCGTGTTGACGGACGAGAATCGTGCCCGTGGTTACCGTCTGGCCGGCATAGCGCTTCGTGCCAAGGCGCTGACCGCGGGAGTCACGGCCATTACGGGAGGAACCGAGTCCTTTTTTGTGTGCCATTGTGTATACCTACTCTTTCGTTACGAGTGTAATCTACTCGGCGACGGGAGCCTCGGCAACAGCCTCGGCCTCTGCCTTGACAGCCTTCTTGGCGCGGGAGGTAGCCTGAACCTTCACGATCTTCAGCTTGGTGAGCTGCTGACGGTGACCCTTCAGACGACGATAGCGCTTACGCTTGTGGAACTTGAAGACCAGCTGCTTCTCGCCCTTGAACTGCTCAACGATCTGAGCGGTAACCTTGGCCTTGGCCAGCTTGTCGGGATCGGTGACGATCTTCTTACCATCGTTGAGGAAGATGACCGGCAGGGTGACCTTGTCGCCCTCATTGCCCTCGATCTTCTCGACGGTGATGACATCGTCGGTGGCGACCTTGTACTGCTTGCCGCCCGTGTTAACGATTGCGTACATGTTTACTTGCCCTTCATGCATCAGTTAGTGCAACAGCCGAATATAGTAGCAGGCGAAAATACCCCCGTCAACGAGTATGTGGAGCAAATCCACAAGTTCGCACAGGTATGGGGCTGACGAGTCGGCCCTCGTCGTCCTCGCATGCTTGATTCTGACGCTCGACATCGTAGGAGCAGATGGTCACGAGGTCTTGCATACCAGTGGAAACAATAGGTGCATCCACGCCCGGGGTCAAGCCCTGCAACAAAACATCAGCTGCAGAAAGCAAAATTTCCGGACGCATGGAGCCCTCGTTATCGGCATGGGTGTCGAGCATGAGCACCAAATGGTCCGGGCGCTCCCCCGCCGTGAGCTCATAGCCCACGAGCGTGTGATCCAAATCCAAGCGCTTGCTCTTTTTTCCGCGCGCGTAGTCGATGCCATGGTCCGCGCGCAGCGTGTCGATCGCACGACGCACCTCGTCGGCGCTTACGGGCGCCTCGGGATCCAAGTGCAAATCAATGCGATACGACAAGCGCGTGAGCTGCGCCGTCAACGCCGGCGTGCGCACGTCGATGTACGCTGCCTCGATGGGCGCCAGATCGGCCGGAGACGCCGCAGCCAGGCGCCCAAACGCCTCGTCGAGCGCCACGAACTCGGTCATAAACAGGTCATACCACTCGCAGGTCGACGACGTACCCACCGGTAGCGCCGAAGAGAAGCCCACGCGCATGTGCGGAGAGAAGCCCTGCGTGACGGCATAGGGAAGTCCCGCACGGCGCACGATGCGCTCAATGGTATGGATCACTTCGAGATGGCCCAGGTACTTAAGGCGATCGCGCTTGCCATAGCGAACACGAAGCCTAAAGAGCGAGGGGTTGTCGGTCAGGCGCTCACTCATGCGCGATCACCCATCAATACATTCTTGGCGTGGAGCGTGGGGCAGATCCCGCAGCCGGTGCACGACGTGCGGGTGCAGTCGGGAGTCGTGACGCCCTCGAGCGAGCGACGGTACTCGCGCTCGAGGAAGCCGCGCGTGCAGCCGGGGCTCACGTGCTCCCACGGCAGGCGCCAGTCCAACTCGTAGGGCAGGTGCACGAGCTCATTGAGGTCGATGCCGTTTTTGGCAGCAGCCTCCTTCCAGTTATCGAGCGAGAAATGCTCTACCCAGGCGTCAAAGCGAGAGCCCGAGCGCCAAGCGTCGATGATGACGGGCGTCATGTCACGACCGGCGCGGGACAGCGCGGCCTCGATGAGCGAGGTCTCGGCATCGTGGTAATGCACGCGGACGGCACGGTTGCGAACGCTCGTGATAAGCAACTTCTGGCGACGCTTGACGTCGTCGTAGTCGAGCTGCGGGCACCACTGGAACGGCGTGGCAGCCTTGGGGATAAAGACCGAAACCGAGATGGACACCGAGATCGAGCCGCGACGAGCCTTGGGCACCACGGAACGACCGAGCTCCAGCACATGATCGGCCAGGCTGGCGATGGCCACGATGTCCTCGTCGCGCTCGCCGGGAAGGCCCATCATAAAGTAGAGCTTCATGCGGTTCCAGCCGGCCTCGAAGGCCGCCTTGGCCGCACGGTCCAGGTCCTCCTCGGTCACGTTCTTGTTAATGATGTCGCGCATGCGCTGGCTGCCGGCCTCGGGCGCGAACGTCAGGCCGCCCTTCTTTTCGCCAGCAACCGACTCGGCCATATCCACGCCAAACGAATCCAGGCGCTGCGACGGAATAGACACGCGAATACCCGTATCCTCCAAGCGACGGTTGAGCCTGCCGAGCACATCGCGAATGCAGGAGTGGTCGGTCGTGGAGAGCGAGGTCAGCGACACCTCGTCATAGCCGGTCTTTTCCAGACCCTGAATCACCGACGAGACGATCTGGTCGGCCGAGCGCTCGCGCACCGGGCGATACGTCATGCCGGCCTGGCAAAAACGACAGCCGCGGGCGCAGCCGCGCAGGATCTCGATAGACAGGCGGTCGTGGACCAGCTGCGCATAGGGCACGCACGACTGCGAAAGCGGATTCGTGGCGCCGAAATCCTCGACGACGCGCTTGTAGACCACGGTCGGCGCATCCTTGCCCTCACGCGGCACGGTGTAGCCATGCGGCGAGCAGGGCTCGTCGTGACGAACCTCATAGAGCGACGGCACGTAGTTGCCGGCAATGGATGCAAGCTGCTCGACAATCTGCGCGCGCGGGACCCCTTCGTCACGCAGGCGGCGATGCAGCTGGCAGGTCTCGAGCAGCGATTCCTCGCCCTCGCCGATGAGGATGGCATCGAAGAAAGCCGCATACGGCTCGGGGTTGTACACCGAGGGACCGCCGGCGATGATGATGGGGTCGTCTTCGCCTCGGTCGGCCGCTAACAGCGGAATGCCAGCGAGGTCGAGTGCCTCGAGGAAGTTCGTCACCGCCATCTCGTGCGGCACATGGAGACCGACGATATCAAACGAAGCGACGGGGGCAGCACCCTCGAGCGAGAGCAGCGGAATGCCTGCCTCGCGCATGGCGTCACCCATATCGGGCCACGGCACATAGCCACGCTCGCAGGAGATGCCCTCGGCCTGGTTAAGGATGTTGTAGAGGATGGCGATACCCTGGTTGGGCAGACCAACCTCGTACACATCCGGGTAGATCAGGCAGCAACGGTAGTCGGCATCGGGCTTGGAAAGCGTGCCCCACTCGTGATCGATATAGCGGCTCGGCTTTTCGACCTTGGCGAGCAGCGGCTCAATTAAATGAAAGCAGTCTTGATACGGAACGCGCAACGGAAAACCCCTAAGCAGCGAGATCGGATGCGTCTTGATAGGACGCCATAGGACGGGTAGCGCCCGCGACCGTGGTCACCAGATCGCGAACGCGGGAGAACGTGGCAGTGACCACCTCGTTGGCACGGCTGTAGTCGACATCGCGCTCGTAGAGCGAAACAAGCGCACGGCCCATGCCATAGGTGCCCGCGGCAGCAGTGAGCGCCTTAACGGCAAACCCAATATGCGGCGTCTGCTTGACGAGCGCGCGGGTGACCGCGCGGATCACAAGACCGCCGGCAAGCACGCCCGCGACCTCGTAGCCGCGCTCAGGCTTAATGCCGCGTCCAAAGACGGCAGCGAGCTCAAAGAGCATGCCCACCTGCGCCAGCGCCATAACGGGATAATCGGCGCCCGGCAAAAACACCAGCGCACCGGTCGCCATATTGGTGAGCGCGCACGAGGTGATGATACGATTGGCCGCCGCGATGCGCATGAAGGCAAAGTTCGCCGCAAAAGCCGTTTCCTTTTCGGTGCGATCGAGAATCCAGCGGGCAAGCGTCTCGAGCAGATACGTCTTATCGGTTGCCGCCACCACGCCGAGCATGGGCGTGGACTCCTCGATAAACGGCACCTCCACAGCAGACTCGGCAAGCACGCACACGGGCGCGCCGGCGATCACGAGCTCCTGCACGGCACTCTCCAAGCGGTCGGAACCGCACGAGAGCACCAGTACCACATCGGTATCGGTCTTTGGAGCAATTCGCTCCTCCCCCAGACGCTCGACGCGCACAATGCCCGAGGTCGTCTGCGGCACAAAGGCGTCACGCACCGTCTCGGCCAGAAAGCGCGAGGCGGACGAATCCAGATAGACCGAGACGCGCACCGGCGTATCGGAATCCTTCTTAACGGACGCGCCCATCTTAAAAGCGCGGGTCAGCTTATCTACGGGAATTTTCATAGCAAACCCCTCCAGCGGTTACGCGGCGCCCGAACGATGCCGCCATATGGATTGTACGATACCCACCGTCAGCAGCTGAATCATCATCGAAGACGAACCGAAGCTAATAAACGGTAGCGGAATACCGGTAATCGGCATCATGCCGATGCACATGCCGATGTTTTCGAAGGTCTGGAACGCCCACATGCCAACGATGCCCACACACGAAAGACGCAAGAACAGCGACTCACACTTAAAGGCGACGCGAATCGTCGAAAAGATCAGCAGCACGTAGAGGCACAGGAGCAAAAAGGAACCGCAAAAGCCAAAGGTCTCGGATAGGAAGGCGAAGACAAAGTCGGTGTGGAACTCAGGCAGAAAGCCGCCGGCCGACTGCGTCGCATGGCCCAAACCCTTACCAAAGAAGCCGCCCGAGCCAACGGCGATAAGCGACTGCTGCAGGTTGTAGGCATCGTCCGAATCGGCATTATCGGGGTCGATAAAGACCGTCAGGCGGTTCATCTGATACTGCTTGATGAGCACATCGTGGCCGAGCAACGAATCAAAGACCGAATCGAGCGCCAGGACGAGGGCCACCAGGCCCACAAGCAGGGCCAGGGTCGACAGCACCCATTCGCGGCGTGCACCGCTCATGCAGATGACGATGGCACCCGAGACCAACACGACCAGGCCCGAGCCCAGGTCGCCCATGGCAACGACGGCCAAAAACGGGATGGACAGCATGCCGCAGAGCTTGACGTAGTCGCGAACGGTATCGATGCGGCCGTTATACTGCGAGCCAAGCGTGGCGATAAAGAAGATGGTGATGAGCTTGGCAAGCTCAACCGGCTGGAATGTCAAGCCGATACCGGGAATCTTGATCCAGCCCGTCATGCCCAGACCGCCCGTATAGGACAGACCCGGAATCTTGGGCGAGAGGATCACGATCAGGTCGATGACGAGCAACGCCGTCGAGAAATTGGAAATATCGCGCAGATCGGTACGCCAGACCAGCACCGCCAGCACCGCTCCGATGCCAATTCCCAGCAGATGGCGTGAGAACGAGGCATCGGCCTTAAACTGCGAAGCCGACCAGATGATGATGGCACCGTAGGCAACGAGCGCCACAGTAGCCACGAGCACGCCGATATGCACCTTTTGGCGAAACGTGCCGCGCGAGGCCGAAAGTTGCTTGTTGACGCGGTCCAGGCTGCTGCGAGAGCCGGTCTTGGTTGAACGGAACAGATCCGCCGGAGAAAAATCCATCGCAACCTCCTATCGAACCGAAGAATCGCCCGAGGCCGAAGAGGTATCGGGCTCGTCATAAATCACACCGAGCACGTCGCGCACGACATGCATCGCGGTATCTGAGCCGCCGCCGCCCTGCTCCAGGACAGTAGCGATGACATACTTGGGATTATCGGCCGGTGCATAGGCGCAGAACCACGCGTATTCGTCCTCGCCGCTTTTCTCGCCCGTGCCCGACTTGCCGTATACCTGCGGCGTCAGGGTGCCAAAGTGAGCCGCCAGGGACGTCGATGCCGTGTAAATCACGTCGTGCATGCCGTTGCGAACAAGAGTCAAATCCGAATCGCTGTTGATCTTGGCCACCAGGCGCTTCTTCTTGCCCTTGCCGTTGTACTTATAGGCATCGCCGTCGCCATCACGCGACACGGCAGACAAAAACACGTGAGGCACGTACTGTTTGCCGCCGTTGGCAAGACCCATATAGGCGCACGCCATCTGCAGGGGCGTCACCAGGATGTCACCCTGGCCGATGGCAATGTTGGTCATATCGCCGGCATTCCACTTGCGGTCCTCGGCAGAGGCGTCGGTAAAGTACGACTCTTTCCACTCGGCATCGGGAATACGGCCCGCGCCCTCACTCGGCAGATCGATACCGCAGGTCTTGCCTAGGCCCCAGCGACGAAAGACCTCCTGCAGGCCCTCGGAATGTTTCTCGTCATAAAAGAACGCCTTGCCCATGTCGTAGAAGACGGGGTCGCACGAGTTGGCGATACCCGACTGCAGCGTCATGGTGCCGTGGCCGGAATGCAGCCAGCAGTACTTGCCCCAAGCCTTGCCCAGACCCGTCCAATAGCCCGTGCAGTTGGTCGTCTGCCCCGACGTGTAGGTTCCAAACTCAAGACCGGCCAGCGCCGAGAGCGGCTTGATGGTCGAAGCCGACATGTACTGTCCGCTAATGGCGCGATTGAGCAGCGGGTGCGAACCCTTGTCATCATTGAGCTCGGTCCACACGTCATTTGAGACGCCGCCGATAAAGACGGACGGATCGAACTTGGGCTCGCTCGCCATGCCCAGGATCTCGCCATTGTTGGGATCGAGACACACCACGGCGCCGTTGCCGGCATTGCTGTAGCCAGTGGTCTTGGCAAGCTCGATAGCGCTCGCCAGCGCCGTCTCACAGGCCTGTTGGATCTTAAGGTCGAGCGTGAGCTTAATGTCGGAGCCGGCCTTCGCGGGCACGGCGCCGGCCTGACCGGTCACATTGCCCGAGGCATCGACCTTGACGGTCTGCTCGCCACGAATGCCCTGCAGCAGGTTTTCGTAGTAGCTCTCAACGCCCGCCTGGCCCACGATATCGCCCGACTGGTACGTAATCTTGCCAGCAGAAGCATCATCATCGCCAGAGGTTTTCTTATTCTGAGCCTCGAGCTGCTCGGAGGTAATGGTGCCGGTATAGCCCAAGATATGGCATGCCGTCTCGCCATATGGATACTGGCGCTCGGTACGCTCGGCAATCTTGACGCCCGGGAACTCGCCGGCATGCTCCTGAATATAGGCAACCGTGGAGCGACGGACGTCCGTCGCGATGGTATGCAGGCTCTGAGCGCCCTCTGTATTGTCCTGAATATTGCGAAGGACCGCCACGTAAGGCATTCCAAGCACGTTGGCAAGATGGCGAACCAGAACCTCATCCTCCGCAAGGTCGCGGTAGGCCACGACAGCAAGTGAGGGACGGTTCTGGACAAGCGCCACGCCATTGCGGTCGAGGATGCGACCGCGCACAGCGGGTGTGGTAACGGTGCGAGTCTGATTACTATTAGCCTGCTTCTCGTAATAGTCCGACGAGACCATCTGCATGCCCCACAGCTTGACGGCAAGCGCCGCAAACATCGCGCCCACACCCGTGGTGAGGATGGAAAAGCGGCCCTTAAAGGCGGTCGCCGCGGTATTGCCCTCGCCCTCGGTGGCGCGCGGGGCCGTTCCATGCTGCGTATCGTAGGTAAAACGGGAATCGCCCCGACGCAAGATGACCAGCGCGACCACGATGGCCACGACCAGCACGATACCGGCGATAATAACCGTCATCTGGGAAGACATCTACGGGCCTCCCTATTTGAGCTTGCGGGTCTTGGGCTTAAAGCGCATACCCGTCTGGCGTCCGCCACGTGCGGAGAATCCATAGCCGGACTGCGGCACGACGCCGGACATCAAAAATGGAATGGCAACCAGACCCGTCAGGATCGAAGACGGCAGCGCATGGCCGAAGATCGCCACGACAAAGCTCGTCTCCAAACCCATAAACAGCAAGATGATGCTGTAAATCACATTAATGACGAGCGCGAAGGTGCCCACCGTGATGCCGCGCGCACTCGGGGTACCGCCCGTCTGACCAACGGCGCTGTGCGCCAGGGCAAAAGAACCCACGGTCAGCAGGAGCGACATAACGCCCACCGGCACGGCAGCGGACAGGTCATAGAACAAGCCGCTGCAAAACCCGCACGCGACGGCACGGGTCGGGTCGCCCGAGAACACGCTTAGGCACACCAGAATAATCATGAAGTTGACGCGACCGCCCGCAATGGAGATCTGCGGTGCGAGGCCTGCCTGCAGCAGCACGCACACGATGGCGGCGATTACAAACGTGCGGGAGCTCATCCCCTGCTCGTGTAGATCCATGGACATGCCCCCTATTCGCTCGAGCCGGAATCGGTCGTCTCGGACGTGTCGGAACTGTCATCCGAGCTCTCGTCCTTCGTCTTGGTCGCAGCATCGCGCGACGTTCCCTGCGGCGTGCTATTAGCGGTGCTCACGTCCTCATCCGAGGCCGACTGTTCGTCGGTCAGCGAGGTAATGACCAGCACTTCCTCGTTGTTCTCGGCCGTTGTCTGAGCGCGCACCACAATGGTGTAGTACACGTCGTTTGCAGATTTCTCAACCGACGAGACGGTGCCGAGCGGTAGACCCTTGGGGAACACACCGCCAATGCCCGAGGTCACGATGATGTCGCCAACCTTAACGTCGGAGTCAACGCTCACGTACTCAAGACGCAGCGTGCCGTCAGCCTGACCCTGCAGCATGCCCTGGGCGCGAGTGTCCTGCACCATGGCGGACACGCCCGAGTTCTCGTCGCCAATCAGGCGCACGGTCGATGTCTTGGCCGAAACTTCGATGATCTGGCCGATAACACCGGCCGAACTCGTCACGGGCATGTTGATGGAAAGCCCGTCGGCAGAACCCTTGTCGATGGTTACGGTCGAAGTCCAGGCATCGCCGGAGGCACCGACAATACGAGCTGCGGTCGATTTGAGGTTGTAGGTCGACTGCAGGCCGACCAGCCCCTCCAGACGCTCAGCGGTCTTTTGAGCCTCGGAGAGCTCGGCGACCTTAGAGGTCAGCTCCTCATTTTGCTTCTTAAGCTCGTCAAGCGTGTCCTGCGACGCCGTAAGGTTAGAGAACACGTTGCCGATCGCATTGAAGGGAGCCGCCACAGCCGAGCCCACAAAGCGCACCGGCGAGGTAATCGTCGTCACGCCCGAGCGCACGGCATGAATCGGTCCTGCCTCGCCCTCGCGGATGTAAAACGTGAGCAGCAACACCGAAATCAGGCTGAAAACAATCAACGGGCGCATACCCGTTGATTGTCGCTTGGTATTCAGATTTGTGGAGAAACCCGAAGATCGTGCCAAATGGAATCCACCTTTTGGAAATTAAGCATTGGTCTGGACGAAGCCGCCATCAAACGCATTGGCCTCGAGCACGCGGGCACAGCCGTTAACGACGTTATCGAGCGCCGTGGGGCTGACGTTGACCGAAACACCGGTCTCATCGCGCAGGCGCACATCGAGACCGCGCAGCAGCGCGCCGCCACCGGTCAGCAAAATGCCGTAGTACATAAGGTCCGAGGCAAGATCGGGAGGCGTAGCGTCGAGTGCGTCCTTGACGGCCTTGGCCATCTCGTCGAGCGGCTTGTTGAGCGCGCGACGAATCTCCTCGCTCTCGATGCGCACGGTCTTGGGCAGACCGGTGATCACGTCGCGGCCGTTGACCTCAACGTCGAGCTCGTCCTTGAGCGGCACGGCGGAACCGACCTTGATCTTGATGTCCTCTGCCGTACGCTCGCCGATGGCCAGGTTGTAGGCATCACGAACGTGCGTGAGGATGGCCTGATCGAACTCGTCGCCGGCAATACGAATGGACTGCGAGACGACGATGCCGCCCATAGCGATAACGGCGACCTCGGTGGTACCGCCGCCGATGTCGATGACCATGGAGCCGGTGGGTTCCTCGACGGGCAGGTCGGCGCCGATAGCGGCTGCCATAGGCTCTTCGATCAGATAGGCCTGGCGGGCACCGGCCTGGATCGTGGCCTCAAAGACAGCGCGCTTCTCAACCGACGTGACACCGGAGGGAACGCAGACGACAACACGCGGACGCGGAGTCCACGGATAGCGCTTCTCGGACGCCTTATCGATAAAGTAGCGAAGCATGGCCTCGGTAACATCGAAGTCGGCGATGACGCCGTCCTTCAGGGGACGAACGGCCACGATGTTGCCGGGCGTACGGCCGAGCATGCGCTTTGCCTCGATACCGACCGCCAAGATGCGCTCGTCGTTCTTGTCGATGGCGACAACAGAGGGCTCGCGAATGACGATGCCCTTGCCGCGCACGGAGACAAGCGTATTTGCGGTGCCGAGGTCGATGGCAAGATCGCCCGCATAGCTACCGAAGAACATATCCATCAAAGAAAACAACGCAACTCCTGATGTGTTGGATGATTGCTGGAAAACTACTAGCCCATCATACTAGCGCAAGCCCGGCACCTCACTTGCGGTGAAGCGCCGGGCAAAGCTAAATCCCATAAGGTCACTACTGGTTGTCAGCAGCCGAGAAATCCATATCGAGCGAAGAAACGGCCCAGCCGATATGGTTGTCGGAGCGCACGAATTTGACGGTGTACTCCTGCTCGCCGCCCTTGGACAGCGATGCCTTCACCTTGGCGGTCGTCTCGGTCATGGACTGATCCATGCCCTCGACGGACACGGTGGCACCCTGCGGAATCGAGGAGATGATCATCGACTTAGCGTCCTCGGACAGGCTCGAGGCCAGGCAAGACTCGGCCTTTGCGGCGTCACCGTCGCCGGCGGCCTGGAACAGATCGGTAACGACAGACTCCTGAGACGGGAAGCCAAAGCCGCGCGTGTAGGCAAAGCCCAGACCGCCCGCGGCGATCAAAATAAGCAGAAGCAGCACGATGAAGACTTTGAGACCCGTATGGCGATGGCGACGACGGACCTTGGCCTGCTTACGATCCTGACGGTCCTGCTGGACCATCTCGGACTCGGACAGCGTAAAGAAGCCAGTGTCCGAGGGATCAGGCATAAACTGACCGGTCGCGCCCGTAGGATCGAGCGGATCGACGGCAGGAGCGTCCATCGCGGGCGCCGGAGCCGTGGCCATAGCCGTCTGGGCAGACAGCGCGGCAAGCGAATCCTGCACGCGGGCAAGCTCATCGGCCTGCTCGGAGGTGAGCTGGTAGATGCCATCGGCAGTAGCGGCATTAAAGGCGTCGAGTGCGTCGGAGGGACGGCCGGCGGCAGAAAGCGCCTGACCCATGCCGGCGTTGAGCGCACGCGTGTCGTCGCGGGGGCCGGCAAAGTCGATAGCCGTGCGGTAAGTCTCCACGGCATCCGCCGGACGGCCGAGCTTAATGAAGCAACGACCGAGCTCGCCGAGTGCGGCGGCAGGAGCCGGATTGGCGCCGTCGATGGCAGCCTGACGGAAGGCGGTTCCCGCGTTGGCATAGTCGCCCGACTGGAACAGCGCATTGCCCAGGCCCAGATAGGCCTTGAACGGCGTGGCATAGGAAGCATCCTGCGTAGCGGCAGAGAAAGCCTGAGCGGCCGTCGTGTAGTCGCCCACGGCGGCGAGCGCCTTGCCGCGGTTGGTGAGCAGCGCGCCGCGCTTGCCGTAGGTACCGTCGTTGAGGGCGGCGGCATAGGCCTCGGCGGCCTCGGCATACATGCCCAGGTGCATCAAGGCGTTGCCACGAAGGTGATCGGCCTCGCCCATAATCTCATCGGGAGTCTTTGCCGCCCCAAGCATCTGGGCTGCAGCGGAAAAATCACCCGCGCGGTAAGCGGCGCGGCCCTGTTGGATCAGCTGGCTATTCAAGGAAGTCCCCTTTACTCGTGAACGATCTCGACATGAACGATCTCGTCGCCGGCACGCAGCTGCGAAATCACATCGAGACCCTCGACCGTGGTACCAAAGACGGTGTAACCGGAATCGAGATTATGCTGGGCACCCAGGCAGAAGTAGAACTGCGAACCCGCGGAATCGGGGTCCATGGAGCGTGCCATGGCAAGGGCGCCATCGACATGGCTGTTGCGCGGATTGGTGGCAAACTCGCCCTTGATGCAGTAGCCGGGGCCACCGGTACCGGGCATGCCGTCGGGGCCCTCAAGAGCGGCAGCGACGTCGGCGCCGGACATGTCGCGGGTATTGGGGTCCCCGCCCTGGATAACAAAACCGGGCACATAGCGATGGAACTTAAGGCCATCATAGAAGCCCATCGTGGAAAGCTCGCAGAAGTTCGCGACATGAATGGGAGCGCCCTCGCCGTCAAACTTGACCTTGATGGTACCCTTCGACGTCTCGATTACGGCACACTCGTCGCCGACAAGCTGATACTCGGGCGTGTAGAGCTCTTTCTTAAAACCAAACATGTGGTTCCTTCCTCGTGCGTTTAAAGCATATTTGTACGAATTGTAGCAATAAGCACGGACTTACATCAATTGCGCACGTAGGTTATGCCGACTATGGCGAACTAATTTAAGGAACGCTGCTGCGGCTTCCAGGAACCCACATTGGCATCGTACTGGTTCAGCGCGCTGTTGCCGCCCTGCGCGATGGGCGCCAGGATCTCGCTTTGGTGGGAACTCATCGACTCGCCATCGGGAATGGCCAGCGAGATATCCCAGCTCTGGCAGATCACGTCGACGCGCTCATACATCCACTCGACAAGCTGCTTTAAGTGGGCGATGTCATCCGCATAGACCGTATCGTCCTGTACTTTCAGGTTGTTAAGCTCATCTTGCGTCTTTTTGATCTGGTCGCGCAGGGCGTAGGCACTCTGCGACAGCTCCTGACGGGTGGACAGCGGCGTTCGGAGATAACCGTTGTTAAAGGAATCGATGACCTCGCCGATCTGGTCCTCGTCAGCGTAGGACACGATGGTCTGATACAGACCGTCGAGCCTGGTATAGAGCTGATCATCGGTGAGCACGGTTTCTTCCTGGACCACCTCCGCAGAATCGTCCTGCTTGGTATCGTCCTCAGTGGCCTCGCCCTTTTGGCGCGTGGGGAAGGTGGTCTGTGCAGCTTGGCCAAACTGGTCGTAGAAGCCGGGCATGACACCCATGGGATCGGTCGTCACGAACCAATAGGCACCGCCGCAAACGACGGCAAGGACCGCGATGACGACGAGCGGCTTGGGGATATGACGCTTATGCTTGTGATAGGCGTCCTCGTCGGGGTGCACCTTGCGCTTGGGTTTTTGAGCATCGTCATGCAGGGAAACGGGCGTGGGAATATCGACCTTGGGGATACCGAAATCCTTATCGAAAGCCGGCAGCACGCAGGTCTCATTGGGGTCGGCGGCGTCCGAAAGCACCGCAGCGGCAGAGGCCGGCGCATGCGGCACCTCGGTATCGATCTGCTCTTGCGTTAGGCGCGGAAAGCCCGCCGTGCGGCCCGCTGCCAGGTCGGATGCTGCCGCGTCCTCGGAGAGGATACCCGGAGCGGGGCGTCCACATTTGGGGCACGTACGATCATGCGGAGAAAGACGGGCACCGCAGCCCTCACAGAACACAAACTCGGTGTGCTCGGGACCATCGCCCGGACCCACATAGGCGTTGCAGTAGGGGCAGAACGAGGCGCCGTCCTCGATAGTCTTAAGGCAATGCGGGCAGATCACGGCATCCTCTTTTCGAAGCAATTCAAACAATCGAGGTTAGAGCATAACATCGCCACGGCCCCACAGGAGCAAGGCACCAATTCAACATCGCCAGGGCGCGTAGCTACTTCTTCTTTTTGCTCGGCATCGAGACTTTGATGCCTTGGGCGGACTTGGTTACGCGAGAGCGCTTGGCTCCGCTACCCTTCTTTTTCTTGGGCTGGGCCTGGGCCACGCCCTCGAGTGCGCGGGCCTCGGCCTCGCGAGCGGTGCGATCTTCGCGGCGCTGCGCCATGTCGGCGGCGACGCGCTTGGCAAAACGCTCGGCCGTCGAACCCGTCGAGCTCACCTTGCCGCCACCGCGACCCAGGTGGACGCGCACACCGCGGCCAAAACCAGTTGCGGCATGACGACGACGCGGCTTGAGCGAATCCATCATCGTGGCGAGCTTAAAGAACACCGAGCAGGTAAAGACCACGATGACAGCCAAGATTACCATCTGGCCCATCGACAGGTTGGCAATAGACAGCAGCTCCGGGAATCCGATAACGCCCACCAGGATGCCGGCGACAACAAACACGAAGAGCACCACACGTAAGGGCGTGAGAGGCTGCGAGATGCGCCAGATCAGGCTGACGCTCGCCGCGCACGACGAAAGCAGGCACATCGTAGACAGCGTGAGCTGGCTAAAGCCAAACACGCGCGCCACAAAGATATCGAGCGCCGCGGCCAAAATGACCGCAATCGACGCCGGCAGTGCCCGCTTGAGCACGTTCGTCAGGAACGACCCCTTCACGCGAGCATTGTTGGGCTCCAGGCCCAACACAAAGCCCGGCGCGCCGATGCAGAAGAAGTTGATGAGCGTCATCTGAATCGGCTCGAAAGGGTACGGCGGCAGCGCGATGCACAGCGCCGCCAGGCCCATCGAGAACAGCGTCTTAGTCAGGAACAGCGAAGCCGAACGCTGCAGGTTGTTGATGGAGCGACGGCCCTCGGCCACCACGGCGGGCATCGAGGCAAAGTCGTTGTCGACGAGCACGATCTCGGCCACGTTACGCGCGGCATCGGAGCCGGCCGCCATGGCCACGGAGCAGTCGGCCTCCTTGAGCGCCAGCACGTCGTTGACGCCGTCGCCTGTCATGGCCACGGTGTGCTCGCGGCGCTTGAGCGCCTGCACGAGCTCGCGCTTCTGCTGCGGGGTCACACGACCAAAGACATGGTAGCGGTCCACTGCGGCATCGAGCTTGGCCGGCGTATCGAGCGTCGTGGCGTCCACATAAGCGTCCGCCCCCGGCACGCCCACCACGCGCGCGATCGACGACACCGTACGCGGGTCGTCGCCACTGATCACGTTGAGCGTCACGCCCTGCTCGTTAAAGTAGCCGATGGTCTCGGCCGCCGAGGTACGAATCTCGTCGCGGATGGTCACAAAGCCCACGGGCTCGGCCTCGCCCACCATATCGCCATCGGGCGTAAAGCCGTCCACGCGCGCCACCACGAGCACGCGGCAGGTATCGGCAAGCTCGGCGACACGGTTCTCGACCTGGGCAAACGCACGATCAGAGAGCACAAACTGCGCCGCACCCATCACATAGGAGCCCTGTGCAAACGACGCGCCGCTCCACTTTTTGGAAGACGAGAACGGAATGACCGACAGCGGCTCGGACACCTCGACCGGACGGTCGGCGTAATAGTTGAGCAGCGCCTGACAGGTCTCGTTGGCATCGGCCGAGGTCGCACGCGCCACGTTAGCCAGAGCAAAATCGAGCACCGTGGTATCGACGGGAACGGCGGCGTCGCCCTCCCCCGCACCCATACCCTCGACCGGCAGCGGATACGTACCCTCGACCTCCATGCGACCCGACGTGATGGTGCCCGTCTTGTCCAGGCACAGCACGTCGACGCGAGCGAGCGTCTCGATGCAGTAAAGCTGCTGCGCCAGCACCTTGCGGCGGGCCAAGCGCACCGTGGCGATGGCGAGCACCGACGAGGTCAGAAGCACCAGGCCTTGCGGGATCATGCCCAGCAGGGCGCCCACCGTGGACAGCAGCGCCGACGAGGGCACGCGGCCGGCCAGCAGCTCGGAGAAGCACCACGAAAGCGCGCTATCGCCCGGGGTTCCCGCGGCATCCCACAGCTCGCTCACACTCGAGGAAAACAACGCCAAACCGAGCGGGATCATGATGATGCTCGCAAACCGCACGATGGCGTTAAGCGCGTTCATGATCTCAGAATTGACCTTTTTGACGTACTTGGCCTCATTATTAATTTTGGCTACGTAGTTGTCGGCGCCGACATGGATCACGCGGGCGCGCAGCAGGCCCGAGTCGATAAAGCTGCCGCTCATGAGCTCAGAACCAGGCTGTTTCTTAATAAGATCGCTCTCGCCCGTCAGCAGGCTCTCATTCACGAGCGCCTCGCCCGAAACCACCACGGCGTCAGCGGGGATCTGGTCGCCGCGCCCCAAGCGGATGATGTCATCGAGCACGATCTGGTCCAGGTCGAGCTCCACCTCGGCGCCGTCGCGCACCGCGATGGCCTTCTTGGAGGTCAGCAGCGTGAGTTTATCGACCATCTTCTTAGAGCGCATGGACTGAATGACGCCAATAGCGGTATTGAGGAACACCACGAACAAAAACGTCAGGTTCTTAAACGACCCGGTCACAATGACCAGGAGCGCCAAGATCACGTTGATCAAATTGAACAGCGTGCAGAGGTTCTCGATGATGAGCTCTTTGACCGACTTGGTCTTGAGCTCCATGTTGCGGTTGATCTTACCGGCGGCGATGCGCTCCTCGACCTCGGCGGTCGAGAGTCCGCGCTCGATATCCGTTGCTGCCATACCACGTCCCATCACGTCGCGTCGGTATAAGAAAAACCGCCCGGACCATGCGAGGTTCGGACGGTCTCACGTTCGATGGTGCCCCATGTTGGATTCGAACCAACGGCCTTCTGCTCCGGAGGCAGACGCTCTAATCCCCTGAGCTAATAGGGCCAACGTTTGGCATTATACCCAAGTGCACCACGGGCTATCAAAATAAAAGAAAAAGCTTTGCAATTCCGAGGAAGACCTTGATTCTCATTTTCATTGCAACAGCCTCAGGACTCAGCGCAACGCGTTGCGCTGAGTCCTGAGGCGCGAATCCGGGTAGGCAACCCCAGAGGGGCCGGAATCCCCCGGCCCGCGATGGAGGGAG
>NZ_JBBNLR010000010.1:0-82280 GCF_040092375.1 Collinsella sp. CLA-ER-H5 | reverse complement strand
TTCGCCATATTCTTCTTGAGGGTGATGACCAGATCCTCGGCGTTCATATCTGCTCCAATGCCGTGGTTAACAATTCCATTATACCACGGTGGCATCACCTATATGTCAATTATGGTCTAACAGAGCCATAAGAAAAGCATTCTGGATGCCCGCATTGAGCGAGCATATGCAAACGAATATGACGCCGCCTTTGCCGCCGCGACCATCAAGAACTACGCGTCGCTACCGCTCGCGACGATCTTGGCCGACCACCCTCAACTGCTGAAGCGCTGCACAAAGATCATGGGCGACCCCGACATTCGCAAGCTGACAGACCCCTATGCCCCAAAACGCGACAACGATTCGTACGTTCTTACCGTAGGCTGCCTAGCCCATATGCTTACGGCACTCGACACGAAACTCAAGCTCGAATGGGAACCCGACGAGCGTCATGAACTCGAAAGCAAGCGGAACACCCTGCGCACCGCACTGTTCCTTCCGTTGGACGGCCTCAAGCGCTGCAACGTCGAGCTCAATACACAGGCGCGGCAAAAGCCCGGGACCACAGGGCAGAAAACTCCAAGACCCCATGCGGCCATCGTCGACCGCAACCGATATAACCGCATGACCGCGCATTTTTCTGCCGAGGGAGCAGCCATAAGGACGCTGATCGACCTGCTGTGCCTCCTGAGCATCAACGAGCTATTTGAGGGCTATCTCGCCCTTGTTCCCGCGACGGCACCCAAGTCGGTAGCAAAGATCATCGAGACCTGCAGACGCCAGTTTGAGCGCCATCGCAATGGCAGCGAGATGAACGCCAGCATCGCGCAGTACTACGCGGCTCATTACAAAAATGACGGATGTGCCCCTGTCGAGCATCAGCTGCGGCTCGCCTACACCACGCCCGCCGCAACGCTCTATCGCTTTGGAGCCCTTGGCGCTTGCGAGCCGCACGAACAGGCAGCCTGCCCCACAACCGAGCTCGATCTCAGGCTCGGACGAACCCTGTAGCCCGCCAGCCCCTCCGCGGGCAACAATCCTATTCCACAACACAACCAACAGAAAGGAGTCCTCATGGACACCAATCATTCCCCCATCATCAGCCCCCTCACCATGCGTGAATCCGCCCGAGGCATCACGCTCACCAGCATTTACGATGAGATGCTCGCCCGTCGCGAGCTCTCCGTCATGGGAAACATCGAAACCCCGATGGCCCACGACCTATGCCAGCAGATCCGCCTGCTCGATGCCACCGACCCCAGCCGCCCCATCACCATATTTGTCGCCAGCGCCGGCGGAAGCGTGCGATCGGGCCTTGCGATCTACGACGCCATGCGCCTCGCATCGTGCCCCATCCGCACCGTCTGCCTGGAATTCGCCGCGTCCATGGGCGCCGTGATCTTTATGGGCGGCGACGATCGCCGTATGGCGCCCCATGCAGAGCTCATGATTCACGACCCGCTGATCCCCCAGGGGGCAGGCGGCTCGGCACTTGCGCTGCAGGAAACCAGCCGGCGTCTCATGCAGACCCGCAAGACCCTCACGCAAATCCTCTCGGACCGCAGCGGCCTCACGCCCAAGCGCATCCAGTCCCTCACTGCAAAAGACACCTACCTTTCGGCCGAGCGCGCCGTCGAGCTCGGCTTTGCCCACGAAATCCTCTCGACCACCAAGGAGGTCGCCCATGTCTAACCTCGCCAGCCGTCTCGCCGCATCTGAGTCCGCATCGTCCACCATCCTCGCCAAGGATCGAACGCTTTCCTGCGACACCCGCCAAACGGGACTCAACAACAATGCACTTGTGATCGGCCCCTCGGGAGCCGGCAAGACCCGAAACGTCCTCAAGCCCAACCTGCTGCAAATGAACGCAAGCTACATCGTGCTCGACACCAAAGGCACGCTCTGTCGCGAAGTGGGACCCGTGCTGGCAGCCCACGGTTACCGCGTGCAATGTCTCAACTTCGCCGACCTCAACACCGTCCCGGCCCTTGCGCCCGGCATCGAGCGCTGCGGCTACAACCCCCTGAGGCACATTCGCCGCAAGGCGGACGGCAGGCCCAACCAGCAGGACATCCTCTCGGTGGCAAAGGCCATCTGCCCCATCGAGGACAACAACCAGCCTTTTTGGGATCATGCGGCGGCAAACCTGCTGTCGTGTCTTATCGCCTACGTCACCGAACAGCTACCCGCCGACGAGCAGACGATCAGCTCGGTCATCAAGCTGATCGAGCACCTGCAGGACGGTGCCACAGGTCGATTGTTTGACGACCTGATCACGACCGACCCCCAAAGCTATGCCCTCTCGCTATGGCGGCGCTACGCCATTACGCAAAATGCCGAGCGCATGCACGCGAGCATCGTCGGCATCCTTGCCGAAAAGGTCATGTGTCTGGGATTCGACGGTGCGGCACAGCTCTATCGTGAGTGCCATCAGGCGGACTTCGCTTCCATGGGACACACCCCCTGCGCCCTGTTTGTAACCGTGAGCGATATTGACCGCAATCTCGATCCGCTGACCGGCCTCTTTATTTCGCAGGCGTTTATGGGCCTCATTCGTGAGGCCGATAGGCAGCCCGACGGCAGCCTGCCCGTGCCCGTGCGCTTTATGCTCGATGACTTCGCAAATCTGCAGATCCCCCAGATCGACAACGTGCTCTCGATTATCCGAAGCCGCAACATCTGGGCAACGCTGCTGCTGCAGTCGACCAACCAGCTCGATGCGCTCTATGGCGAGGCACGCGCACGCTCCATCATGGGCAACTGCGACACGCATCTGGTGCTGGCGTTCCAGGATCCCGAGAGTGCCCGGGTGTTTTCCGACCGCGCCGACGCGCTGCCCAGCACGCTCATGGCGACGCCGATCGATCGCTCGTGGCTCTTTGTGCGCGGCTGCACTCCCGAACAGGTCGAGCGCTTTAGGCTCGAAGACCATCCGCTCTACGGGGAGCTGCCCGAGGCGCAGCGAGGCCATGCGGAGGCCGAGCTCTAGACGCAGGGCCCTCGCAGCACGCGACGCTCCGGCGAAGATCCTTAAAGGCCGTGCGCCCCGGGGCCACGGCAAAGCAAAGGGGCCCGCATCCGATGGGATACGGGCCCCTGACTATAAGGCGCGATGCGTTAACAGCAGCGACTACTTGCGGTGAGCGCGGTAGAACTCGATGAGCGCCTGGGTCGAAGCGTCCTGCTCGGCCTTGGCGGCATCGTCGTGGAAGGCAGGGGTGATCTGCTTGGCAAGCTGCTTGCCCAGCTCGACGCCCCACTGGTCGTAGGAGTCGATGCCCCAGACCGTGCCCTCGACAAACGTGATGTGCTCGTACAGGGCGATGAGCTCGCCGAGTGCGAACGGGGTCAACGTGTCGCCAAAGATCGAGGTCGTCGGACGGTTGCCCTCAAAGCAGCGGGCCGGGACGATCTGCTCGGGCGTGCCCTCGGCGCGCACCTCATCGGCCGTCTTACCAAAGGCGAGCGCCTTGGTCTGGGCCAGGAAGTTGCCCAGGAACAGCTCGTGCACGTCCTGGCCGCTGTCGGTCGCAGGGTTGGCGGTATTGGCGAAGGCAATGAAATCGGCCGGGACCACCACGGTGCCCTGGTGCAGCAGCTGGTAGAAGGCGTGCTGACCGTTGGTGCCGGGCTCGCCCCAGAAGATCTCACCGGTGTCGGAGGTCACGGCGCTGCCGTCCCAGCGGACATGCTTGCCGTTGGACTCCATGGTGAGCTGCTGCAGGTAGGCCGGGAAACGATGCAGGTACTGGCAGTACGGCAGCACGGCGTGGCTCTTGGAACCGAAGAAGTTGACGTACCAGACGTTGAGCAGGCCCATCAGCGCAACGGCATTGTTCTCGAGCGGCGTGTTGCAGAAGTACTCGTCGATAGCGTGGAAGCCCTCGAGGAACTGCTGGAAGCGCTCGGGACCGAGCACGACGATCAGCGACAGGCCCACGGCGGAGTCGACGGAGTAGCGGCCGCCGACCCAGTTCCAGAAGCCGAAGGCGTTGGCGGGGTCGATACCGAAGGCCTCAACCTTCTCGAGTGCGGTGGAAACGGCGACGAAGTGCTTTGCCACGGCCTCGGCGTTCTGCTCATCGGAGCCGTCGATGGCGCCCTGGGCCTTGAGCTGCTCGAGCATCCAGGTCTTGACCTCGCGGGCGTTGGTGAGGGTCTCGAGCGTGGTGAAGGTCTTGGAGACGATGATCACGAGCGTGGTCTCGGGATCCAGGCCCTTAAGCTTCTCGGCCTGGTCGTTGGGGTCGATGTTGGAGATATAGCGGCAGTCGATACCGGCGTCGGCATAGGGACGCAGAGCCTCGTAGGCCATGACCGGGCCCAGATCGGAGCCACCGATGCCGATGGACACCAGGTGCTCGATCTTCTTGCCGGTAACGCCCTTCCACTCACCGGAGCGCACGCGCTCGGCGAAGGCATACATGCGGTCGAGGACCTCGTGCACGTCGGCGACGACATCCTGGCCGTCGACGATGAGCTGGCCCCTCTCGGTTGCGGGGCGGCGAAGCGCGGTGTGCAGGACGGCGCGGTCCTCGGTGGTGTTAATGTGCTCGCCGGAGAACATGGCGTCGCGGCGCTCCTCGAGCTTCACCTCGCGGGCAAGATCGCACAGCAGCTTGACGGTCTCATCGGTCACCAGGTTCTTCGACAGATCGAAGTGCAGGTCACCGGCGTCAAAGCTCAGCTTGTTCACGCGCTCGGCATCGGCAGCGAACCAGGCCTTGAGGTCGATACCATCGGCCTCGAGCTTCTCCTGATGAGCCTCGAGTGCCTTCCAAGCGGCAGTCGACGTAGCATCGATAGGTGCGGCAACAGTTGCCATAGAGTCCTCCTCAGCATACGGGCGCACGCCTCCATGCGCCCGGACATTCAGATGCCACTATTCTAGCGCAGGTCAAGACTACAATCAGCGAGCGTTGCCAATCGGCCCCCAAACGGCAACCGATCAAAAAGGGACAGGCTTATTTTGGCAGGTCAAACGCTTTACCAACCAAAAATAACCCGTCCTTTTATGGCAAATATTAGGCCGCGGCGCAGACGCTACCGAGTAACTCACGCAGAGGAGACCCGATGCCCTCCAGCAGTTCGGGCGCGATAATGGCAAAAACGGGAACCTCGCCGGTGCCCACGACAGCAGGCACCTTGCCCTCCGAGACAATGCATCCATAAGGCACAAAGCCGTCTTCGCCGGCATCGAGCGCCGCCATGCGACGCGCGAGCTCGCGCGCAAAGCCGGCAGTATCGGCATCGCCAATCGCCAGGACAAAGTCCACGCCTTCGTCGGTCGCCAGGGCTACGGCCTCATCGACCAAATCGTCTCCCCCATCGCCCCCGACCAAGCCGCAGCGAAAAAGCACGCGTTCGAGCAGAGCTCGATCAAGCGAGCCGAGCGCCGCCGAGACGAGCTCATCGTGCGTATGTTTGTCACCGCCCAACACGACCAGCGCCTTGGTGCCACCGTAGTGAGCGACCAATCGTCCGCACCAGCGAGCCACGTCTCCATCCGCAACAAGGCGCGTCGGCATACCAAACCCATAATTGACCATCTTTTCCACAACCCTTCCGTGCGTATAGGCGGTATCAATCGTTAGGCTCATGCTACGAAGCGAGGTTTTCCGAGCTGTTTCGCACTCTTTAGAGCTGCGTTAAAACCCGATCCAACCGCACGACCATACCTACCAAAACAAACCAGTCCCTTTTTGACAGGTTTTGACGACGTCCGGACGAGCGGGTATTATCGAACAGGTATTCGATAAGAACATGTGTTTGATGAAGGGACACGGATGGCGCACGAGCAGCACACCTATATCTGCATCGACCTCAAGACGTTTTATGCCAGCGTCGAGTGCGTCGACCGTGGGCTCGATCCGCTCACCACCAACCTGGTCGTTGCCGACGAATCGCGCGGGCGCACGACCATCTGCCTCGCCATCACGCAGGCCATGAAGGACTTAGGGATTCACAATCGCTGCCGCCTATTCGAGATTCCCGATGGCATCGACTACATCACGGCCGTACCGCGCATGCAGCACTATATGGAGGTGTCGGCGCAAATCTACGGCATCTATCTGGAATACGTAAGTCCGCAAGACATTCACGTCTATTCAATCGATGAATGCTTTATCGACGTGACGCCCTATCTGGACCTCTATCACACCGATGCGGAAGGGTTCGCCTGCACGCTGCGCGACGAGGTCCTCGCGCGCACCGGCATCACGGCGACGGTCGGCATCGGCCCCAACCTATTCCAGGCCAAGGTAGCGCTCGACATTACCGCCAAGCACGTACCCAGCCGCATCGGCATACTCGACGACGAGACCTTTCGCAAGGAGATCTGGCCCCATCGTCCCATCACCGATATCTGGGGCATCGGTCCCGGCGTGGCAGCCCGCCTCGAGAAATACGGCGTCTACGATCTGATGGGCGTCGCGGCGCTCGACGAAAACCTGCTTTACGACGAGCTCGGCGTCAATGCCGAATATCTCATCGACCATGCCTTCGGGCGCGAGCCGACAACCATCGCCGATATCCAAGCCTATCGCCCGCAAGCAACTTCGACCACCACAGGACAGGTGCTCTCGAAGGGTTATGCCTACGAACAGGCCTATACCGTCTTGCGCGAGATGGTCGACAACGCCGTTTTAGACTTGGTCGATAAGCACGTGGTCTGCGACAGCATCTCGCTCTTTGTGGGCTACGCGAGCGAACGCGCCGACATACGCAGGCTTGATGCCAGCGGTACTGCACAATATGTGGACGGATGCGGACACCTGCGCTCGAGTACGTCGAGCATCGAACCCACCGCAACCGCCGGCCCCGAGCTCGCGCCCCGTGCGCCCAAGCCCGTCCAGCGCGATGACGAACGGCGTCGCCTGGTGCGCGAAGCGCAGGCAATCGATGGCATCTTTGTGGGAGAGCATGGCGGCAAACCGCGCGGTGGCTATGCCGCACTCTTTGCGCACTCTAACGCCTCGCGAAAGCTGAGCGAGCGTACCAATTCGTTTAAGAAGATCATGGGCTATTTCGATGAGCTCTGGGCGCAGACTGTCGATCCCAAACGACCGGTCAAGCGCATCAACCTGGGATTTGGCAACCTCATGCCCGAGGAATTTGCCACCATCGATCTGTTCAGCGATATCGAGGCCGATGAGCGCGAGCGCGACCTGGCGCGCGCCGTCCTGGCCGTGAAAGGCAAGTACGGCAAGAACGCGCTCGTCAAGGGATTAAGCTTTACCGCCGGCGCCACCGCGCGCGAACGCAACGAACAAGTTGGAGGACACCGTGCCTAAACCCAAACAACAGCCCGTGCGCCCGCCGACCGCCTTCGAGCGCCTGGCGGACCCCGAGGGCAGACGCCGCGCCGCCGACCCCAACCTCACTGCCAACGGTGCCGTGCGCGCCAACCGCGCCGCACAGTTTATGCCCTTTGCCGCCCTCACGGGATACTACGAACTCGTGCGCAAGCAGGAAATCACCGTCGAGCCAAAACGTGAGCTCACGGAAGAAAAAGCCCTCGAACTTTCGAAAAAGCTCGAGGGCCTCAAGCGCGGCGACTTGGTTCGTGTCACCTATTACGATACATACGGCTATCGCAGCCGCACCGGCATCCTCGACGAGGCGCTCCCTGCTTTCAAACTCCTCAAGCTCAAAGATATCGCCATCGACTTCGACGACATCCAGGACATCGAGCTACGCGGACGAGCCTAGACAAGGACGCGCATCCAAGGCAAGGCCTACAGCGTCATGACGTAGTAACCCGCATCTCTCACGGCAGCCTCAAGGACACCGCGATCGATCCGCCGCTTGGAGCGCACGCGCGCTGTGTGGTCCGCATACGTCACCGTTGCCCACACGCCATCCAGCGCATTGAGGGCATTGGCTACGTTCTGAGCGCAGCCGTCACAGCTCATGCCGCCGATGAGCAGCTCATCGCTATAGGGATAGTGTGATGCATCGGTATCCACCACAACAACCTTTTTGGCCTTCTTACCGCTCGCGCCATCGCTGCAGCAGCTCTTTCCGTGTGTCGAAGCGACAATGCGACGCAGTCCAAAAAACATGCCGACGGCAATGACGGCCAACACGATGAGATTCGCAGGGTTGAGCAAGTCGCTCATGCGTTCCCCTTTCAAGTAGCACTATCTAGATACCCCCATGGGGTGTCCCCATCTTAACCCAAAATCGTGTCCGTTCGGTCAATTAGTTTCCCTCTTCAAACTTTTTTGTTGACCATGGCTTACTTTCGTGTATAAGTTTTCCTAGGCTAACAACTGAGGACCCGAAAGGGGCATCGTGACTCGAACCATTGACATCCCAACATACCAAACGGCTGTCGTGCGCAACTGCTCCCCTACGCTCGCAGGTATCAAGCCGGCTTCGCTCTTTACCTATCCCGGCGTTTACGCCAACCAAAACGGAAAACCCGGCGCCGCCCATATCGAAGAGCGACGCTCTCGCCTGCTCGCCGTCATAGCCCAATGCAACCGCGAGCTCCAGCCACTCGGAATCCATATGAGCGTTTTGGTCTGGCGCCCCTGCGGAGCGCTCATCTATGTGTACCGCCCTGCGGACCTCATGCGATACCTCTCCGACCCCCGTGCCACGACGGCGCTAGCCGCCGAAGGTTACGATGTCCACAACCTGCCCGCATCCCTGGTGCATCTCGCCGCGCGCATCACGCTGGCAAGCAGCAATGCCGCAGAAAGCGCCTATGACGGCAGCGTCTGCGCACTCGCGCGAAATAGGCACTGCGATACGGGGTGCATATGCGAGTTCCCCCACGAAATTGGCTATTTTTTGGGCTATCCCTACGAAGATGTCCATCAGTTTATCGTCCAGCACGGCGAAAACTATAAGGTCTTTGGCGCATGGAAGGTATACACAAACGTTGAGCAGGCGCTCACGACCTTCGATTCCTATCGCGCATGCACGCAATACCTTACCTACATCTATCAACAGGGCTGCACTCTGGGACAACTTGTCCAGGCAACCCGATAGAGCATACAAAACGCGGCCGCACGCCGCACAACCGAAAGGAAGACATATGAGCAAGATCGCAGTCGTCTACTGGAGCGGTACAGGCAACACCGAGGCCATGGCAAACTTCGTTGCCGAGGGCGCAACCGGTGCCGGCGCCGAGGCAGAGGTCATCTCCTGCGCCGACTTCTCTGCCGACAAGGTCGCCGAATATGATGCCTTCGCCTTCGGCTGCCCCGCCATGGGTTCCGAGGAGCTTGAATACGATGAGTTCCAGCCCATGTGGGATGAGGTCAAGGAGACCCTCGGCGACAAGAAGGTCGTCCTCTTTGGCTCTTATTCGTGGGCCGAGGGCGAATGGATGGACAACTGGAAGGCGGACGCCGACGAGGCGGGCGTCAACGTCGTGGACTCCACCATCTGCTACGACGCGCCCGACGACGAGGGCGAGACCGCTTGCAAGGCCCTCGGAGCCGAGCTCGCGTAACGAACCCAGGGCCTCCAAAAGAGCCTGCATCAAAGCGCATCCTCATCCCTACAAAAGAGCGGGGGCTGGATTCAAGTCCAGCCCCCGCTCTTTTGTAACGGCAGTTACATCAACCGGCTACGAGATATTGCCCAAAAACGCCTTGGTGCGCTCGCTCTTGGGGTGGTCGAAGACCTCGCTCGGCGTACCCTCTTCTACAATGACGCCTCCGTCCATAAAGACGACGCGGTCGGCGACATCGCGGGCAAAGCCCATCTCGTGCGTCACGACGATCATGGTCATACCGTCGTGCGCCAGGTCGCGCATGACGCCAAGGACGTCGCGGACAAGCTCGGGATCAAGCGCCGACGTGGCCTCATCAAAGAGCATCACATGCGGATTCATCGACAGGGCGCGGGCGATGGCAACGCGCTGCTGCTGACCGCCCGAAAGCTGACTCGGCATAAAATCGATGCGCTCGGCCAGACCGACCTTAGTGAGCTCCTCGACGGCAATCTTCTCGGCCTCTTCCTTGCTGCGCTTGAGTACCTTCTGCTGCGCGAGCATGACGTTCTTTTTGACTGAGAGGTGCGGGAACAAATTGAACTGCTGAAACACCATGCCCAAGTGCGTACGTACCTTATTGAGGTCGACGCCCTTGGCACACACATCCACGCCCTCAACGACAATCGAGCCGCTCGTGGGATGCTCCAGGCGATTGATGCAGCGAAGCATCGTCGACTTGCCCGAGCCCGAGGGGCCCAGGACCACAACGACCTCACCTTTGTGCACGTCCAGATCGATATCACGCAGGACCACGTTATCGCCAAAAGCCTTTTGGAGGTTCTTGATGCTGACAACGACCTCGTTGGAATTCGTTTCACTCATGACAGGACCTCCTTACAGACCGGCGATATGATCGGCGGGCGTCGCGACAACCTGTCCGGCGCTCTTGGTGGGACGCTTCTTCTTGGTCTCGGCCGTGCCCAAAAGCCTCGCCTCAAGACCGCTCACCAAGCGCGCAAGCGGCAGGGTAATGACCAGATAGAACAGAGCGGCAACCACATACGGCGTGATGGAGCCCGTCGTGGCCACGATGGTGCGGGCGTTCATGACGATCTCGACGACACCCACGGCGGCAAGCAGCGACGTGTCCTTGTAGAGCAGGATGAACTCGCTGGTCAGCGTAGGCAGGACATTGCGGAACGTCTGCGGAATCATGACATAGAGCAGCGTCTGGAAGGCATTCATGCCCAGCGAGCGAGCAGCCTCGTTTTGACCCTTGGGGATCGACTGAATACCGGCACGGAAGATCTCGCACAGGTACGCAGACGAGTTCATGGCCATGACGATAACACCCAGCACATAGTCGTCCACTTTGACACCGGCCAGCGGCAAGCCAAAGAACGCAATGTAGATCTGCAAGAACGCCGGCGTGCCGCGGATGATATTCACATAGATGCCGGCAAGGCAGCGAAGGATGCGCGACTTGGAAATGCGCATGAGCGACAGCGCAAAGCCAAAGGGAATGGCCAACGGAAATGCCACGAGCACGATCGAGAGCGACATAAGGAAGCCCTTGAAGACGATCGGCAGGCTCTGGACCAAAATGACCGGGTTCAGGAACAGGCGCAGGAACATATTGGAGTTCCACGCCTCGACCCACGGCTGCTCTTTAAGGTCAGCCAGGAAGTTATCGAAGGCCGTCACTCCCTTGATCTCCACCGACGGAATCTTGGAGATCTTCTTGGTCGACCCGTCGGCGAGCGTATAGGTGCCGCTAAAGGCCTCATCGCCGCCCTCGACGGGGAAGGTCACGCCGTAAACCTCGACACGGAAAAAGCCGCCGGCAGGCGCCGTCTCGCCAAAGTCAATCTTGAGCGTCTGGCCGTCAGCCTTGCACGTGGGCTTCATGGGCGTACGATCCATGAGGTCCTCGCCCGAGAGCATCGTCAATCGCGTGTCATCGGTACCAAACGTCGTGCCGCCGACAAACGTCAAAGAAAGACCGCTCAGCTCCTCGTCGGCATCGGCCTGAACTTCCCAGGTAATGCGCGTCTCGGTGCCGCCGACCACATCGCTGCCCGAACCGGTGTTGGGTCGGGCGGTAATCTTTGCGGTCTCAAGCGCCTGGGCGGTCGTGGGCGCATATGCCCCCGCGCACACCAGCGCGAGCGCCACGGCCATGACGCAGGCTAGCTTTTGGAGCAAGGCGGACAGTGGAAAACGCTGCTCCGCGGCCCCTTTGTTCAGTCGAGACAAGGTGGCTCCTATCGTAGAAGTTGCCGGCAAAACGAGACGGAAACGCTCTCCGTCAAGAGAAGCGCAAAGGCCCTCTCCGCAAAACGGAAAGGGCCCGCGCGCAATCAAGTAGTTATTTTACTTGATATTGTACTTAGCCATGAGGGCGTCGACGGTACCGTCGTCGGTCAGGTCCTTGATGGCCTGGTTGATGTCGTCCTTGAGCTTGGTGTTGCCCTGGTTGATGGCGATGGCGTACTCCTCGCCGGTGCTGATCTGCTTGATGGTCTGGCAGGTGTTGAACTGCTCGGCGGTCAGCTGGCTGGCAACGGAGCGGTTGGTGACTACGGCGTCGCCCTTATCGGACTGCAGAGCGCTGAAGCACTCGGTGGCGTCCTTGTAGGGGACGATCTTGGCCTTCGGGAAGTTCTCCTGGGCAAAGGCCTCGGCGGTCGAGCCAGACTGGACGATGATGGTAGCGTCGGCGTTGTTGAGCTTCTCGCTGAAGTTATCGGCCGTGATGTCGGTGTTATCGACCTTGGTCACGATAGCCTGATCGTCCATGTAGTAGGAATCAGAGAAAGTGACTTCCTTCTCACGCTCGGGCGTGTCGGTGATAGCCGCGATGGAAACGTCATACTTGGCGCCCGAAGCGACGCCCGGAACCAGCGTGTCAAAGTCATTGTTGACATACTCGACATCCAGGCCCAGCTTGTCGCCGATAGCCTTGATGAGCTCAAGGTCAAAGCCCTGATAATCGCCGTTGTCATCCTTGTACTCAAACGGAGCGTACTCGGCAGAGGTGCCGACGGTCAGCGTACCGTCCTTGACGAGCGCGTACTCCTTGGAGCCGTCGACCTTCTCGACCTTAGCGTCGTCAGAGCTGCTGGAACCGGCATCAGAACCAGAGGTGGCGTTGGACGAGCCGCAGCCCGTCAGAGCAAGGGCGAGTGCCATAGCACCCGTGGCGGCAAATGCGCCAAGCTTCTTCAGCTTCATAATCAGTCTCCTTCCGGTGACCTCGTTTGATTCAGAGGTCTGCAAAAACTGTTGGCTATTATGCACCCGGAATTACGAATCTGCAATGAGAAAACTGATTGAAACAAACCCATAACGTGAATGGAATACTCTACTTTGTGACAGTCATTACTGCTGCAATGACCTTAATAGTCTAATTTCAGCTGCATAACCTGCAAGTTCGTTCGGAGTCTCCAAAATAAACGGCAGCGAACGCAAGTGGCCATTCGATACAATATTCTGCATAACCTGCATACCGCCACCAAATTCCTCGCTGCCAAGGTATCCCTTGCCGATGCACTCGTGACGATCTTTATGGGCGCCACAAGGGTTCTTCGAATCGTTGATGTGTACGGCATGCAAGCGATCGATACCCACCACGCGGTTGAACTCGTCGAGTACGCCGTCCAGATCATGGATGATGTCGTAGCCGGCATCGCTCACATGGCAGGTGTCCAAACAAACGCCCAGCTTATCGGACAGCTCTGGGCGCTTGGCGGCAACGCCCTCGATAATGCACGCCAGTTCTTCAAAGCTACGGCCCACCTCGGTGCCCTTTCCCGCCATGGTCTCGAGTAATACCGTCGTCTGCTGCCCCTCAAACATCACCTGGCACAGCGTGTCGACAATCATCTGAATGCCGACGTCGGAGCCCTGTCCCACATGCGCACCGGGATGGAAGTTGTAGTAGTTGCCGGGCAGTGTTTCCAGACGCTGCAAATCTTCCGCCATAGCCTCCAAGGCAAACTCGCGCGCCCGCTCCTTAGCGGAGCAGGGGTTATAGGTATACGGGGCATGCGCCACCAGCGGTCCAAAGTCGTTTTGCGCCATAAGCTCGCGCAGAGCCGCCACGTCATCCATGTCAAGGTCTTTTGCCTTGCCACCGCGCGGGTTGCGCGTAAAGAATGCAAAGGTATTGGCGCCAATGGACAACGCCGTCTCTCCCATTGCCCGATAGCCCTTCGTCGTCGAAAGATGACACCCGATCGTCAGCATCTCCAACTCCCCCTCATCAGTTGCGGTGAAATACGGTCTATTGGTGCCTTATTTTGGCGCAAACAGACCGTATTCCACCGCAAGTTATAAAAGGGGCATCAGGAGCAAAGGCCTCCAGGCATTCCAAGCGCTGGCGCCATGCCCCCACGCCCTAAAGTTTCAAGCGAATCGCATCGATGATGTGCGCACAGCGCTGTGTGGCGGCTAGGGACATGATGGGGCTTTCGAGTTTCCCCGCCTGAATGAGCCGCGCCGCATGCGACACCTCACCGTAAAAATCATCGACCTCAAATGGTGCATCGATTTCGAGTATCCGACCGTCGGAATACTTCACATGAGCGAGCTCGGGGCGATGGAGACGCTCGATTTCCAACGAGCCCCGCTCACAGGCAATCGTTAAGCGGCTTTCATATGTTGCTTTGCCGTCGCACACCATATGAATGGGTATACCGTCGACGCTCATATGGATCTCGTCGGCCCAATCGACGCGGCCGCCCGATACGTCACGCCAGCGAACTTCACGAGACGAAACCTCGCAAGCGCCCGCGAGCAAATCCTCAAACCAACCGACTGCATAGCAGCCCATGTCATATAGACAGCCGCCCTGCAACGGATCAAGCAGATAGCCTGAAGGAGACTCGCCGTAATCGAGCTTTTGCACGCTTTCAATCGAGACAATACGGCCAAGCTCACCCGACGCAAGCAAGTCCTTCACGCGAGTGCGCATCGGGCAAAACCGATTCTTCATCGCCTCCATAAACAGCACGCCGCGCTCGCGAGAGGTGGAGGCAATCGAGAGAGCCTCTTCCTCACTCAAAACGGCCGGCTTTTCGCACAGCACGGCCTTTCCGGCGCACAGCGCGCGACAGGCCCAACGCGTATGCATGCCATGCGGAAGAGCCAAGTAAATTGCGTCGACATCGGGGTCGGCAATCAGCGCGTCATAAGCCGCATCGCCGTTATCGTCGACCGAGGCATGGCCATGCGCAGCATCAATCGAAAACGCTCGGCAAAATTCCTCGACATGTGCAGGAGTGCGGCCGGCCGCAGCCACCAGCCGTGCCCCGTCCACCTCCTTGAGCGACGATGCAAATCGATGAGAAATGTGCCCAGCGCCCAAAATGCCCCAACGAACCTCACGCGAATCATCCCATGAATCCCGATGGCCCACGACAGCCCCCTTCAGTTGCGGTGGAATAGTCCCTGTTTAAGCCCTATTCTGCCGCAAGCAGGAACTATTCCAGCGCAAGTTATAAAAGGGTCACGAGGAGCGCGTTTTGCCGAAGGCCTTAAGCACTGCCGTCACGGGGCCAGGCTGGAAACGTCGGCGCACGTCATCGAGACGCTCGGGGATATCGATATGCTGTGGGCAGTGGCGCGCGCATTTGCCGCACTTGACGCAATTGCTCACCAGCTTGGCCTCGCTTGTGCGCACCGCGCTCGCCGTAAAGTACTGCGATAGACCCGTAAACCAGCTGTGCGCATAGCTTGCGTTGTAGGCGGCAAAACATCCAGGGATATTGATGCCTTTAGGGCACGGCATGCAATAGCCGCATCCCGTGCAGGGCACGCGATTCGATTTTTCAAACTCATCCAGCACGTGCGCGATCGTGTCGAGCTGGTTGGCAGTCATCGAATCCGGCAGGGCCCGATCGGCCAACACCGCGTTCTCATCCACCTGCGCGATATCGGTCATACCCGAAAGCAGCATCGTCACCTGAGGATGATTCCAGACCCACGAAAGACCCCAGGCGGCAGGAGTGCGCAAATGCGGGTCACGGGCACTATCGAGCACAGCGCGGGCCCGTGGCGGCAGCTTGCCCGCTAAACGCCCGCCCAGCAGTGGCTCCATCACAAACACCGCGAGGCCTCGCTCGGCGGCGGCCATGAGCCCCGCTGTTCCTGCCTGATATCGCTCTCCAGCGTAATTGTACTGGATCTGGCAAAAGTCCCACTCATATGCATCGAGCATCGTCAGGAAATCCGCCGCGCTGCCGTGGTACGAAAAACCAATCTGGCGAATGCGCCCCGCCGCCTTTTGACGCGCGATCCAGTCCTCGATGCCCAACGCCACCACACGTTCCCACTGGGCGGGCGAGGTAATGTTGTGCATGAGGTAATAGTCGATATGGTCGGTCCGCAGGCGGCGCAGTTGCTCGTCGAAGAACCGGTCGAAATCCTCCGCGCATTTGCACGAAGCATGCGGCAGCTTGGTTGCGAGCAAAACCTGGTCGCGCAAGCCCAGGCGCTCAAGCGACGCACCCACACAAGCCTCGTTGCCGGGATAGAGATAGGCCGTGTCCAGGTAGTTAATCCCCTGCCCCACCGCACGGGAGATGATGGCGTCGGCTGTCTTCGCATCCGGGCGTCCCGGCGCACCGGGAAACCTCATGCAGCCCAGCCCCAACGCCGAGATACGGTTGCCGCTTTTGGGGTCAACGCGATATTGCACGGCCCCTCCCCTCCCATCGAAGCCCTGACAAGGCGAAACAAACCCGTCACGTCATCGAAACACATCGGAATCGCAATTGAGAACGTATCGTAACGCAGCAGAAATCGAGCCGTCACGGCACCGCTTTAACATCAGCAAAAAGCCCGATGAAAGGAGCCGGGCATCACCACGTGCGAGGACGCCTACCCCTACCCCGGCGAGCAATACATCCTCTCGGTCGACCGCCATCAAATCGAAGTCATGGACCATCTGGACGAGCTTCCCGCCACAGGCGCCGTCATCTTCTGCACCTTCCCCAAGGTCCGCGATGGCGTCGGATACCCCGCCCGCGTCTTTGCGGTCTGCCCCGCGGCATAAGCGCACAGCGCAATAGTTTCTTTTTCATAACAGCCGCCCCGCGCACCCACCAATCACCCTGGCAGCATACAATCCATCAGGCGCCCCTTACGCGGGCGCCTTTTACATGGGGAGATGATTCACATGCAGATCAACAAGGTCGCCTTTATCGGCAAGGGCGGCGTCGGCCTGCTCTACGGCAGCATGATTGCCAAGGCCCTCGGCAATGACGCCGTCGAATACGTTATGGATGACACCCGTTTTGAGCGTCACGCGAACGACGCGCTCACCGTCAACGGCAAGCCCTGCGATCTCACGTCCGTCCGTGCCAGCGAGGCGACGCCCGCCAATCTGGTCATCCTGACAGTCAAGACCACCGGTCTCGACCAAGCACTCAAGACTATGGAGCGCGTCGTGGGACCCAACACGCTCATCGCCTCGCTGTGCAACGGCATTACGAGCGAGCAAAAGATTGCCGAACGCTTTGGCTGGGAGCATACCGTTCTTGGTATCTGCCAGGGCATGGACGCCGTGTTTCTCAACGGCGCGCTCACCTTTACCAATGCGGGCGAAATCCGCTTTGGCGCGGCGGCCGGCACGAACCCCGCAACCATCACCGCAATCGACGAGCTCTATACGCGCTGCGGCATCGCCCATACCGTCGAGGACGACATCGCCCACCGCATGTGGGCCAAACTCATGCTCAACGACGGCATCAACCAGACCTGCATGGCCTACGGCGGAACCTACGGAAGCGCCACGGAGCCGGGCTCCGAGCAGCGTCGCTGCTTTGTTTCCGCCATGCGCGAAACGCTTGCGGTCGCCAACGCCGAGGGCGTTGAACTGACCGAGGCAAACCTGACGCAAATGGTGCACCTCATCGAGGGAATCGACCCCGCCGGTATGCCCTCGATGGCTCAAGACCGCATCGCAAGGCGCAAAACCGAGGTTGATGAGTTCGCGGGCACCATCTGCCGCCTCGCAGCCAAACACGATATCCAGGCACCGCAAAACGAGTGGCTCTATCGGCGCATCCGCGATATCGAGAAAAGCTGGTAGCGCCGACGCGCCGCATTCAACAGCCTTAACAGCAAAACCGCCGCAAGGGAACCTTTCCCCTGCGGCGGCCTTCATCTTCGTCTATGACCGGCGGCCGATCTCACAACAGTTAGCGTTGCGACCCCGGCACCTCGTCCTCATCGTCGCGGCAAAGAACCACGCCTGCGCTTCCCAGCAGCGTGGCCGCGATCAGCGCGCCGACCACGATAGGAGCAGCCCCGCATGTCCCCTGCATGCCCGCGACGAGCGCGGCCGTGGGACCAAGGCAGCCAAGCATCAACGCGACGGCGGCAACGGCAATATCTCGAGCATTCACAAGACCACTTCCTCCAAGAGAAAGACCTTATTTCTCAAGAACCAGTGTGCCCCGCATCCATACGCCCAGCGTACCGCCACGGTAAGGGCTCTGTTAACTCAAACGCATACATAGAACGGACGTCCTTACGTTGCCCTAAAGTTCGGTAAAGACGCCCGTCCGCCAAATATCCGTGATGCAGAAAAATTACCAACCGGTGTAGTAATCGGTGGTTCCGGCAGCGCAGCCGGAGTCATAGACCTTGCAATCACCCTTGGAGCCCGTAAAGGTCGAGCCCTGGGCCATATCGCCCGCGGCAACAACGTAATAGCCGTCGGAATCGCGCCAGAAGCCCTCAGAATCCTGAGTCCATTCGCCCGTGCGATAGTGATAAAGCACATTGCTGCTGTAATAGGTCTCGCGGCGCCCGTTGTAGTTATTGACACCCGCAGAGCGCGTCAGGCCCGATCCGTTCGCGTAGGACGCGGCAGACGCGTAAGACGGAGTGTAACCGGCGTTGTAGTACGAAGCCTGGGCGGCCTCGGCAGCCTCCGCCTCGGCGGCAGCCTCGAGCGCTTCGCGCTTGGCATCCTCAAGCGCAGCGCGCAGCTCATCGAGCTCGGTCGACTTGGCGTCGACCTCCCCCATCGTCAACAGGCTACCCGCACCGTCGATGCAACCCTGCAGCACAGCACGCTCGTCATCGGTAGCATAGTCGCCATACATATTCATAATGATCTGAGCGCGCATCTCAAGGGAATCGCGCTTGGCCTCCATCGAGGCGTTCCACTCCTGCATGGAACCATAACCATCGCCGCGATAGTCAACGGGCTGCACCAGCGTCGCCTCGGACGGCGTAGGTCCAACCGTATCGAATAGTGTTGCCGCGTGGGCATCGGTTGCACCGGCGCCCGCCAAAAGTGCCACGGTCAGAGCGGCGGAAAGGGCGGCGGCTTTCGGTTTTCGTGAATCGATCCTCATGTAGCTAGAAACCTCCGTAGTGCGTTTTTGCTGCGTTTGAGCTGCGTGTGATTCGATCGCGCTGCATAGTACCCCGAGCAAATCGCGACCTGCGGTTTTACTCAAAAGGCGCACGTCAATTGCGTAAAACTCACATCCTCTTAACAGGAGTTTTCCACATCTCGATTGCATAAAGCATGCCAAAAACCCTGTTTTTGCACCCGCTCTATGCAAAAAAGGCGCCTGTGCAACCATTGTTCGCACAGGCGCCTTGAGCAGGCATTTTATGCAGTTATACCTATCGAGTCGCAAGGGGTCCTTGCACAAGTCGCCTTACTCGTCCAGCGCGGCGAAGGCCTGCTTCAGATCCCAAATGATATCCTCGGCGTTCTCGGTACCGATGGAAAGACGGATCGTGGAGGGCGTGATGTTCTGCTCGGCGAGCTCCTCGGCAGAGAGCTGGGAGTGCGTAGTGGTAGCCGGGTGCACGACGAGCGACTTGACGTCGGCCACGTTGGCGAGCAGCGAGAAGACCTGCAGATGGTCGATGAACTTCCAAGCTGCCTCCTGGCCACCCTTAATCTCAAAGGTAAAGATCGAGGCACCGCCGTTGGGGAAGTACTTCTGATAGAGCTCGTGATCGGGGTGCTCAGACAGGCTCGGGTGGTTCACCTTGGCGACATGGCTATCACCAGCCAGGAACTCAACGACCTTCTTGGTGTTCTCGACATGACGGTCAACGCGCAGCGACAGAGTCTCGGTGCCCTGGAGCAGGATCCAAGCGTTGAACGGGCTGATGCAGGCGCCCTCGTCACGCAGCAGGATGGCGCGGACATAGGTTGCGAAGGCGGCGGGACCGGCAGCCTCGGCAAACGAGACGCCATGGTAGGAGGGGTTGGGCTCGGCGATCTGCTCATACTTGCCGCTCGCCTTCCAATCGAAGTTACCGCCGTCGACGATCACACCGCCCAGCGAGGTGCCGTGGCCGCCGATGAACTTGGTTGCGGAGTGGACGACGATGTTGGCACCATGCTCCAGCGGACGGAACAGATACGGGGTGCCGAAGGTGTTGTCGACGACAACCGGTAAACCGTGCTTCTTGGCGATCTCGGAGATGGCGTCGATATTGGGGATGTCAGAATTGGGGTTGCCGAGCGTCTCGAGGTAGATGACCGTGGTGTTGTCCTTGATGGCGCCCTCGACCTCGTCCAGGTTGTGGGCATCGACGAAGGTGGTCTCGACGCCAAACTGGGAGAGCGTATGCTCCAGCAGGTTGTAGGAGCCACCGTAGATGGTCTTCTGAGCCACCACGTGGTCACCGGCCTGGGCAAGAGCCTGCAGGGTATAGGTGATGGCAGCAGCACCGGAGGCGACGGCAAGACCTGCCACACCACCCTCGAGTGCGGCGATACGGTCCTCGAAGACGCCCTGGGTGGAGTTGGTCAGACGGCCGTAGATGTTACCGGCGTCGGCAAGACCAAAGCGATCGGCGGCGTGCTGGGAGTTGCGGAACACATAGCTCGTGGTCTGGTAGATAGGCACGGCGCGGGAGTCGGATGCGGGATCGGCGCTCTCCTGGCCAACGTGAAGCTGCAGGGTATCGAAACCAAAGGTGTGCTCGGGGTTGTTGATGAACTGGCTCATGATGATCTCCTTGATCGAACAAAAGTTAATAAATTAGAGAGAAGTAAGTCGCTGTCTCCTGATCACGCCGACGGGCGCAAACAGGAGCCCGGCATTCGTCTTGGTAAGCATTTCATATGCGGGCCTCCTTTCGCATCCCGGTTCCGTGGTCGGTTTAATTACCTACCGCCTTTGTGTGTTTTGAATAGTACGAGCATTGTTTCGCTCGGTCAATCACTTAAAAGCGCTAACCTGTTATCGGTTTTGTAGATAACGCTCGAAAGGACGGCGCCGATGACCCTCCAGCAGCTTCGTTTTCTGATCGCCGTGGCAGAGTCCGGCTCAATCAACGCCGCAGCTCAGCGCCTCTATACCGCTCAGTCCAACATCTCAAACGCCGTCAAAAGCCTGGAGCAGGAACTCCACCTGGAGATCTTCACGCGCTCCAGCCGCGGCGTCACGCTCACCAACGACGGCACCGAGCTTTTGGGCTATGCGCGCCAGGTCGTAGAGCAGGCCGATATGCTCGAGGCCCGCTACGAGGACGGCGGCACCCCGCAAGCCCGCCTCGCCATTTCCGCCCAGCACTACGCCTTTTCGGTCGAGGCCTTTGTCAACGTGGTCGAGCGCTGCCGCGACAGCAAGTTCGAGTTCATCATGCGCGAGACCACCACGTCGCAGATCATCGATGACGTCCGCGCGTTTCGCAGCGACATCGGCATCCTGTATCTGGACGACTTTAATGCCCGCGTTCTGCAGAAGGCTTTTGCCGACGCGCGTGCGAGCTTCCATCCCCTATTCGACGCGACGGTCCACGTCTTCGTTAGCGAGCGCCACCCGCTTGCCCGCCGCCCGCAGCTGTCCCTTGCCGACCTCACACCCTATACGCGCTACAGCTTTGAGCAGGGAACCTCAAACTCCTTCTATTACGCCGAGGAACCTTTTAGCTATATCCCTTGCGACCGCAACATACGAATCTCGGACCGCGGAACACTTACTAACTTACTTATCACGTCGAACGGTTACACCCTGTCGACCGGTGTCCTCTCCAATGAAATGCAATGGGGTATGGCATCGATCCCGTTAGCAGACGCCCCAACGATGCACGTAGGCTATATCATGCACGACGAGCGCAAGCCCTCTCCCCTCTTGCAGCAATACCTCGACGAGCTCAACCGCATCATCCATGCCAACTAACTGTCGGAAGACGGGATAGAAATCGTAGATTGCTAGCCCCCGGCGGGCATGGCGCTACAATGGTCACTCACACGAAACGTACCCAACGAAAGGAAGCCCGTGAAGGTCATCATCTATACCGACGGCTCGGCCCGATCAAATCCGGGACGCGGCGGCTACGGCGCCGTGCTCAAATACACCAACCCCGCCGGCAAGACCTTCACCTCCGAGCTTTCGCGCGGTTACGCCAAGACCACCAACAACCGCATGGAGCTCATGGCGGTCATCGTGGCGCTCGAGGCACTTAACCGCCCCTGCGAGGTCGAGGTCCATTCCGATTCGCAGTACGTCGTTAACGCCTTCAACAAACACTGGATTGACGGCTGGAAAAAACGAGGCTGGAGGACCGCCAACAAGCAGCCTGTCAAGAACCGCGATCTGTGGGAGCGCCTGCTCACCGCAAAGAGCAAACACAAAGTGGAGTTCATCTGGGTTAAGGGCCACGCCGGCCATGAGCTCAATGAGCGCTGCGACGAGCTTGCCACCACGGCGGCCGACGGCAGCAACCTCGATATCGACGCCGGCTTTAACGAGAGCGACCTGTAACGGCGTTTTCGCACGCTTTTGTGTCCTCCCGCGCTACACTCGTCCTGTAAGCCAAACAACGCAAGGGGGACACATGTTGCGTATCGCAACCATCGGCACATCCATGATTACCGACGACTTTATCCAGGTCGTCAACGCCAACGACCAAGCCGCGTTTGTGGGCACGCTTTCACGCGACGCCAATCGCGGTACTGCCTTTACCGCCGAGCGCGGTGGTGAGCGAAACTTTACGTCACTCGATGAGCTTGCGGTAGCCGCCGACGTCGACGCCGTCTATATCGGCAGCCCTAACGCACTTCACTACGAGCAGGCCCTTGCCTGCATCGCCGGTGGCAAGCACGTCATCGTCGAGAAACCCTTCTGCGCCACCGAAGCGCAGGCGCTGGAAGTCTTCCGCGCTGCCGAGGCAGCAGGTGTCGTGGCCCTCGAAGCCATGCGTCCCCTCCACGATCCCGCCTTCCACGCCATCGAGGACGCCCTGGGCGAGATCGCCCCCATCCGCCGCGCCTCATTGCGCTTTGGCAAGTATTCCTCGCGCTACAACGAGATTCTCGCGGGACGCGCCACCAATATCTTCGACTGCAATATGGCATCGGGTTCCCTCATGGACATTGGCGTCTACGCCGTCGAGCCCATGGTCGAGATTTTCGGCATGCCCTCCGGCCTTACGAGCATGACTACTCTGCTCGACCCCACCACGCGACAGCTCACGCACGGCCCCATCGACGGCTGCGGTTCCATCCTCGCCAGCTATGGCGGAGGCCGCATCTCCGTCGAGCTCGCGCACTCCAAAATTACGAATGACCTACTGCCCTCGCAGATCGAAGGCGAGCGTGGCACTATCCAGATTGACCATCTGTCAACGCCCCGCAACGTCCGCATCGACTATCGCGGCGACGTCGTACGCGGCTCGGCGACCGAGGCGCCGCGCGAACAGGGCGACAACGGCCGCGTGCTCGACCTGCCCAAATCGAGCAACACCATGGAATACGAACTCACAGACTTTATCACCGCCATCGGCGGCATCGATAACGTCAAGGAAGAGATTTGGGAGACCCCGGCGGGACGCCACGAGCTTGGCCACTACCGCGATGTCACGCTCGTCTCACTACGCATCATGGATGCCGTGCGTCAGCAGGCCGGCATAACCTTCCCGGCCGACGCAGGCAAGCAGGCATAGCGATGGGCCTCTTCGATACGTTCTTCTCCAG
Organism: Collinsella sp. CLA-ER-H5; assembly: GCF_040092375.1. Taxonomy (NCBI): domain Bacteria; kingdom Bacillati; phylum Actinomycetota; class Coriobacteriia; order Coriobacteriales; family Coriobacteriaceae; genus Collinsella; species Collinsella sp. CLA-ER-H5. The sequence continues at coordinate 58,884 of NZ_JBBNLR010000010.1, read as the reverse complement.
CGTCACCGGCGGCAGTCGAGAGCCTCAAAAACCGTCAAACGTCGAGCTCGAGCTGCGCCGCAGGCTTACCGTGCTTGCAAGCGACGAGGCCACTCAAGACACTCCCCTGCGTTATTTCCTGCGCTGGGCGGGGCAAGTCCAAGGCGTTGGTTTTCGCTTTACCAACACCAACCTCGCGCAGGCACGCGCACTCACCGGCTGGGTGCGTAACATGGAAGACGGCTCAGTCGAGATGGAGATACAGGGAGCTCCGGCAGACATCCTATCTCATCTCGAGGCACTTCATGCCTCCTACGAGCGCATGGGAACGCGTTTTCGCCTTGTAGATGCCCAGGCCCGAGCCCCACTTGCCAATGAAGACGGTTTCAGTCCTCATTATTAGTATTGTGTGCTAAATACGGTATCATTTACCTACGACCGTTGATAGAAAAGAGGCGAGGCGCATGGCGGTGCAAAGAAGGAATACCAAGCAGCGAAAGCTGGTTCTTGACGCCGTGCGCCAAAGCTACAACCATCCCACCGCCGACGAAATCTACAACGTCGTGCGCGCGCAGGATGACAAAATCAGCCGCGGTACGGTCTACCGCAACCTCAATCTCTTGGCCGACGCCGGCGAGATCCTCTCCATCAAGACGCCGGGCGGCAGCCGCTTCGATCGCACGATCGAGCCGCACGCACATATCATCTGCACCTCATGCAGCCGCGTCATCGACGTACCGCTCCCCTTCGATGCCCAGCTCGACGCCAAAGCGTCCGAGCAAATCGGCTGGCACGTCACGTCGCACTACACCATCTTCGAGGGTCTCTGCCCCGACTGCCGGTAGATGTTTGGAACATGCCTTAAAATCCACCTTTCCGCACTTTGCAGCAAAAAGTAGATTCCTAGACATGTCCCAAATGTCTACTCAGCAAGTAGACGACGCAGCTCTTCTTCGACCGTGCGCACGTAGCGGACGCGGTCGTTAATGCCACGCATAGAGGGGTTGCAGCTCTCCATCAGATAGGGATGGCCCACGACGTTGAGCATGTCGCGATCGTTCTCATTGTCGCCAAACGCCATCATCTCATCGGGCGAAATACCCAGGGCACGACCGTAATCGGCAAGCGCGGAGCCCTTGCCCGAACCGAAACCGATAAAGTCCGTCCATTCGGTTCCCGACGTCATCACGTCAACACGGTCGCTAAAGAGGCGCTCAAAATACTCCAGGGCCGCCGGCTGATCCACCTCGGGCGTCTGGAAGGCAATCTTAATGACGTCCTCGTCGATGTCCTCGGGGCGGGCGACCACCGCCACATCGCAGTGGACCTCATAGCGCAAATGATCGACGAACGCATCGTTGCCGCTCATGGTGTAGAGGTGTCCCTCACACGAAAGGGTCACGTCGGCATGGGGATACGCAACCACGGCATTCGCGATATCCATAGCAAGGCTACGCTCCATGGAACGCTTGACAACGGCACGTCCCTCGCTCATCACCAGGGCTCCGTTTTCGCATACATAGGCGAGCTCATCGGCCACCGGGGCAAACAGGTAGCGCAAGCTCGCATATTGACGGCCGCTCGCCGGCATAAACACGATACCGCGACGATGCAGCTCATCGATGAGCTCAAAGGCCTCGGAACGCGGCTCGCGCTCCCCCGGATGCAGCAACGTGCCGTCCAAATCGCATGCAATCAGCTTGATTCCTTCAAGACCCATATGCTCCCCCACAGCATCTCATCAACAGAAAGGCGGACTTTGAATAGTTGTCTCTCAAAGTCCGCCTTACTTATACGCACGTTAACCGCGCGCCTTCTTTACGATCGTAAAGTCTGGTGCCATACTCACAACGGCATCCGCCGCACTCGACGCAAAGCGCCGGTCCGAATCGAGTTCACGGGTAACCGTCGAGAGCCGAACGCCCTCGACGCCCCGGAGCATGCGGCCCAAAACAGGCTGCACCGGCGTATACATGCGCACGGTATACTCGTCCGAATCGCCTCGAAAAAGCGGCGCATGCATATTGCCGATCTCCCAGCACGCATGCGCGAGCGCAATCGGGTCCATGCGGTCAACTTCGACCAAATAAACCTCGGCGCTGCGCAGGCGCACGACAACCGCCACGGGCACCACGCCCGAACGGTCGACGGCGAGCACGTCGCCGTCGACAAAACGACCGCCGTCGGCAGTATCCAGCCGAACATCGACCGTGCGCCCCAGCTCCGTCACGCCCACAAACGCGCATACATCAGCCTGGTCCCAATCGAGCAGCAGCTCGTCAACTTCAAAGACGCCGCCCAGCTTCCGGCGAAGCAGAAGTTCATAGGACGGATCGTTGAGATTTCCCAAGCATGTCGTCGAAACCAAGCGCTCAGGCATGCTCTAACCCTCGACCTCGACGAGCTCGATATCAAAGTTGAGGTCCTTGCCGGCAAGCTCGTGGTTGGCATCGAGCGTCACAGCCTCGGGCGTTACGTCGATGACGACGGCGGGGACAGGCATGCCGCTCGGCGTGGACAGGAAGAGCTTCATGCCCTTCTCGATCTGCTCGATGTTGGGAACCTGCTCGGCCGGGAAGGTAATAACCATCTCGGGATTGTGCTCGCCGTAGGCATCGGCAGCCGGGATATGCACGGTCTTCTTCTCGCCCATCTGCATGTCGACAACAGCGGCGTCGAAGCCCTTGATCATCTGACCGGCGCCGCAGGTGAACTCCAGCGGCTCGCCGCGATCGTAGGAGCTATCAAACTGCGTGCCGTCGTCGAGCGTGCCGCGATAATGAGTCTTGACCTTCTTGCCCTGGTTGGACATGGTAACCTCCGTGATAAGGGCGGCGCACAACGCGGGCCGCCGTGAACATATGGCGCTAACTATACCCTAGTCATACAATTCAATGACAGTTTGCAAAGAAACGCTGCAACCGGAGGAACCATGGCATATCCCGTATTTGACCTACACTGCGACACCGCCGACCGCATCGGCTGGGCCACGCTCGATCTCGACCTGCGCTTTACCGCCGGCACCGACGGTTATTTCCCCGGCGACGAAACGCATCCGCAAGATTTCGACCTCATCGAGGGCAACGCCTGCGCCATCTCGCTCGCAAAGATCGGCAACACGCCATGGGCACAGTGCTTCGCCACGTTTGTCCCCGATGAGATTCCCACCGCCCACGCCGCGCGCTTCCAGGCGCAGATCATGGCGCATATGAGCGGCCAGGCAATGCTCAACCACGACCGCATGGTCAACGTACGCAGCGCGGCAGACATTCGCCCCGCGCTCAAAGACGGCAAGGTCGCCTGCATCCACACCATCGAAAACGCCACGTTCTTTGCCGAGGACCCCGCGCTGATCGAGGTGCTCAAGAGCTTGGGCGTACTCATGTCATCGCTCAGCTGGAATGCGCAGGGACCGCTCGCGAGCGGACACGATACCCACGCCGGCCTCACCGCCGCCGGCATCGAGGCACTTACGCAGATGGAGCACGCCGGCATGGTGCTTGACGTCTCCCACCTCAACGATGAGTGCTTTGACGAGGTTGTCGCCCACGCCACACGTCCCTTCGTCGCCAGCCACTCCAACTCTCGTGCAGTTTGCGGCGTTAAGCGCAACCTCACCGACGACCAGTTCCGCACCATTCGCGACATGGGTGGCATCGTCGGCCTCAACTACTGCAGCGAGTTCCTTTCCAACGACGCAACCGACAAGACAGCCGCAGACGTCACCTTCGACCAGCTGGCGGCACATATCGAGCACTGGCTCGACCTGGGCGGCGAGGACGTCATCGCGCTCGGCGGCGACTGGGACGGTGCCACGGTGCCCGCCTTCCTCTCCGATGCCAGCAAGATGCCCGAGTTCCAGAACATGCTCTCCAAGCACTTTGGCAAGACCGTGATGCAGAAGCTCTGCAGCGATAATGCCCTTGCCTTCTTTGAGCGTTATTAATTTCACATCCCCTGAGCGGGCCGGCATGCCGAACGGTCGACATGCCGGCCCGTCCCCAATCTGAAGGACCACTTTTGACACAGCAATTTACGCTTTTCCTACCCCAACCGGATGGGACTCCCATCCCCGTCGTCGTTACCAAAAAGCGCGTCAAAAACTTCAACCTGCGCGTCACATCGAGCGGTGAGGTCCACGCCAGCGCACCGCTCGGCGCCAGCCGCGAGCGTATCGAAGCGTTTGTGAAGCGCAACAGCGCCTGGATTATCAGCCGGCTTGCCCAGCGCGAGCAACGTCAGGCGACGGCGCGAGAGCCGCTCAGCCCCTCGTCCATCATTGCACTTTGGGGCAAGCCCATCACGGTACAAGATGCGCTCGATCACAACTTTAAGTCACCCGCACCGCGGCCCAAACAAGCCACGTTCGCAAGCTTTATGGGTACCGACGAGCCAGACGAACGTCCGCAGGCCAAGTGGAACGCGCCCCTCGACGGCTTAACGCCCAGTGAGATCCAAGCCCATATTGACCAGCTCTATACGTCCGAAGTCACATCGGCGCTGCGGGATATGGTGCACGCATACGAAATCGCAATGGGTGTCGCCGTTTCCCGCGTTTCCGTGCGCAGCATGAAAACGCGCTGGGGATCATGCACGCCCAAAACCGGCGCCATTCGCATCGCACGAGAACTTGCCGCCTACCCCGTCGAGTGCCTTGACATGGTTGTCGCCCACGAGCTCGTCCACTTGCTCGAGCCAAGCCACAATCAGCGGTTTCACGCCCTGCTCGACACGTACTGCCCCAACAATAGAGCACTGTCCCAGCGGCTCAAGCAGCCACCCATAGAGACATATTAGAACCGGTTAGCGCACGCGCTCGATCTCGACACCGCAGCTTGCCAGGGGAAGACCGACGGGCGCCCAAGGCTTATCGAGCTTAACGCGCACGCCAAGCAGCAAGGGGTAACGACGCAGCAGCATCGAGGCCACACCCTCAGCTGCAGCCTCGATGAGCTTAAACGTATGCTCGCGCAGATAGCCATCGACATCGTGGCACACCGAGCCATAGTCAATCGAGGCGTCCAGGTTATCGTGCTCCCCCGCTGCACGCAGGTCGGCATAGAGTACCAAGGACACGATGAACTTCTGGCCCAGCGCGTTCTCTTCGGGATACACGCCGTGGTTGGCAAAGACCTCGAGACCGTCGATAGTAATGCGGTCAGCATGGCGCAGATCGTCATAACTCACGTGGGGCACCGCCGTTGCGGTGGATATTTCGCCCCTTCCACGGCGGGCGAGCTCGGCGCCTTCAGTCTTGGTTGCATTCTCGGGCAGTTTCTTGTTGCTCATCGCGATCGTCTCCTTCGTTTAGAACCCCGACCGCGCAAACTAACTACACGCGAATCGACAGGTTCTTTTTATCATCGCTCCAGTTGCAAGCATTGCGCGCGGGGCATGCAAAGCAGGCGCGCGACGCTTTGTCGGCTGCATAGAGCAGACGCTCAAGCGGTTGGCTGTTCACACGCAGCTTTCGATGGCCCAGAATGGCCGTCTTAATGGCTGCGGCATCGGCCGGCTCAAACGCCACATCATCGGGCATGCCGCCGAGAATCGCATCAGCGACGCGTTCGCTTGCAACATCATGGGATATACCCGATTCATACTGTTCATCTTTGCCGATATCGTGAAGAAGTGCCGTGGCGTAGATGACCTCACGGTCAAATTCGAGCTGTTCCTCGAGATTCTTGATCCACATAATGCGAGCGACATCGAGAAGATGGTCAATACCGTGGCGGCAGAAGATGCGCCCCGATTCCAACTGTGCAATGTTACCCAGGTGCCGCCGGAACAGCCCGTTGGCGCAAATGTAATCAATGCGAGGCATGGCACCAAAGGGAGCCAAGCCCGAAGCCATAAAGCCGCGACGCGACGTCCCCTCATCGGTCTTCGATGTAAAGTCGTTGACGACCCTCATGCTAACGGCCCAGCATCCTAAAGAACCGCTCCTCGAGCGCGGGATCAGTCTCAAAGACGCCGCGGCGAGCGAGCGTCACGGTCTTGGTGCCGGGCTTTTGCACGCCGCGCATGGTCATGCACATATGCTCGGCTTCCATGAGCACAATCGCTCCCTGGGGAGCGAGATAATCCATGAGAGCGTCGGCAACCTGCGCACACAGCTGCTCCTGCAGCTGCAGACGGCGGGCATAAACCTCAACCGTGCGGGCGAGTTTGGAAAGCCCAGCCACCCGACCGTTAGGGATATAGCCAATGGCGGCCTTGCCATAAAACGGCAGCAGATGGTGCTCGCACAGCGAGTAGAACGTGATGTCGCGCTCGATAACCAAATCGTTCGAAGCGACGGCAAAGGTTTTGGACAGGTGCTCCTCGGCACTCTGGTCCATACCGCCGGCGATCTCACCATACATACGGGCAACGCGCGCCGGGGTCTCCAGCAGGCCCTCACGAGTTGGGTCCTCGCCTATGCCCTCAAGCAACAGCTTAATGGCGGCCTCGACTTTTTCCTGATCGACCATCTGGGCCTCACTTTTCCGATTTTGCGTTCGCGCTATGGTACCACGCCCTTTGGCATCGGCCACAAGCTACATAGTATGGGTCGAATAGACCGGATCGTCCCGCCAAAGCTCCACAGCGTCGCAAAGCGCAACGCCCTCGCGCACAGCACGGGCGCGCGTGGCGTTCATATCGATCACACGCTGGTTACTCGAGCCCCTAAAGCGCAATGAGATATCGTACAGATCCTGAACGAACGGGCCGTCCACCAACATGTCGAGGCAGGCCAGGATACGGTTCGTCACCTCGGTATGATGACGGCCACCCGGCATAAGCTCCTCGAGCACGTCGCCGGTAAAGCACCAAATGGTCTTGCCCGACCCCGCGGGATAGGCCGCACGCACGCGTTCGATAAAGTCAACAAGCCCCACCTGATTCTCGGGCTCCATAGGCTCGCCGCCCAAAATCGTCAGGCCATCAATAAAGGGATGGTCGAGACTCTCGATAATCTTGTCCTCGACGGCACGGTCGAACGGCTCACCCGCAGCAAAGTCCCACGCGACAGAGTTAAAGCAGTTCTTGCACCCACGACGGCACCCACTCACAAACAGAGAAGTACGAACGCCTTCCCCATCAGCAATGTCGAAATACTTAATGTTCGCGTAGTTCATAGGTAACTCTCCCGGGAGGCCGGGACATATCATCCCGTCCTCAAACATTCTCGGCCTTCGGCCTGCGAAACTGCGGGCGGGACGATATGTCCCGGCCTCATGCAAAGGGTAACTCAATGAACGAAGCGAACATCGAGTATAGGGTTCGAGGTCCAATAAAAACTTTGTTGCAGCTCAACCGCCATCGCAAGCAAAGCGTTGTTGCAAGTCAACTCATTTCCGCTAAGAACTTCGAGGAGTGAGCAGGCCGCATGCTGCATCTCAGCTACATCAACTTGGCTGCCCCGTAGCGAGGCCCCGGGCCTTTGCTCGATATGAGTTCCGCACGAACAGGAGGCGCCAGTGGCGCCTCCGTCGTGAGCCAGGACTGTCCGAAATAGCGAGTAAAGGCCCGGGGCCTCGCTACGGGGCGGCCTGGGATGGTTATTAGAGATGCAGCACGCGGTCGCGGATCTCCTCGGTTCGACCCTGGTTCCAGAACTGGGTACCGATGTAACCGCACGTGCGACGGGCGACATTCATCTTCTCCTGGTCACGATTGCCGCAATTGGGGCACTCCCACACCAGCTTGCCGTCATCCTCGACAATCTTGATCTCACCGTCGTAGCCGCACACCTGGCAGTAGTCGCTCTTGGTGTTGAGCTCGGCGTACATGATGTTGTCGTAGATGTACTGCATCACGCGAATGACAGCCTTGAGGTTGTCCTGCATGTTGGGAACCTCGACGTAGGAGATGGCACCGCCCGGCGAAAGCTGCTGGAACATACCCTCGAACTTGAGCTTGTCGAATGCGTCGATCTCCTCGGACACGTGGACGTGGTAGCTGTTGGTGATGTAGCCCTTGTCCGTCACGCCCGGGATGATGCCAAAACGACGCTGCAGGCACTTGGCGAACTTGTAGGTCGTCGACTCAAGCGGGGTACCGTACAGCGAGAAGTCAATATCGCTTTCGGCCTTCCACTCCGCGCACTTGTCGTTCATGCGCTGCATGACGGCCATGGCAAAGGGCGTGCCCTCCTTCTCGGTGTGGCTGTGGCCCGTCATGTACTTAACGCACTCATACAGGCCGGCATAACCCAGACTAATGGTGGAGTAACCGCCCACGAGCAACTTGTCGATCGTCTCGCCCTTCTTCAGGCGGGCGAGGGCACCGTACTGCCAAAGAATCGGTGCGGCATCCGAAAGCGTACCCATCAGACGCTCATGACGGCACAGCAGGGCGCGGTGGCACAGCTCAAGGCGCTCGTCGAAGATCTTCCAGAACTTATCCATGTCCTGATGCGAGCTCAGCGCGACATCGGGCAGGTTGATGGTCACAACGCCCTGGTTAAAGCGACCGTAGTACTTGGGCTTGTTCGGGTCATAGTTCAGCGCGTTGGCCACGTTGTTAAATCCGTTACCGGAGCGGTCGGGCGTCAGGAAGCTGCGGCAACCCATGCAGGTATAGCAGTCGCCGTTGCCCGCGGTCTCGCCCTTCGACAGCTTGAGCTCGCGCATCTTCTTCTCGGAGATGTAGTCGGGCACCATGCGCTTGGCGGTGCACTTCGCAGCCAGCTGAGTCAGGTAGAAGTACGGGGAATCCTCGTGAACGTTATCGTCCTCGAGCACGTAGATGAGCTTGGGGAACGCCGGGGTGATCCACACGCCGGCTTCGTTCTTAACGCCCTCATAGCGCTGACGAAGCGTCTCCTCCACAATCATGGCAAGGTCATGCTTCTCCTGGGGCGTACGGGCCTCATTGAGATACATAAAGACCGTCACGAACGGCGCCTGGCCATTCGTGGTCATAAGGGTCACGACCTGATACTGAATCGTCTGAACGCCGCGACGGATCTCGTCACGCAGGCGGTCCTCAACAACCTCGCGGACCTTTTCGGGAGATGCGGAAACGCCGAGCTCCTCGAGCTCGCGGGCGACCTCGCCGCGAATCTTTTGACGGCTCACCTCGACGAACGGGGCAAGATGGGTCAGCGAAATCGACTGGCCACCGTACTGGGAGGAAGCAACCTGAGCGATGATCTGCGTCGCGATGTTGCAGGCAGTCGAGAAGCTGTGCGGCTTCTCGATCAGCGTGCCCGAAATAACAGTACCGTTCTGGAGCATATCCTCCAGGTTCACCAGGTCGCAGTTATGCATGTGCTGGGCAAAGTAGTCCGAATCATGGAAGTGAATCAGACCCTCATTGTGAGCATCCACAATCTCCTGGGGCAGCAGCACACGCTGGGTCAGGTCCTTGGAGATCTCGCCGGCCATGTAGTCACGCTGAACGGAATTGACGGTCGGGTTCTTGTTGGAGTTCTCCTGCTTGACCTCTTCGTTGTTGCACTCAATCAGCGACAGAATCTTGTCGTCGGTCGTGTTCTTCTGGCGCTTCAGGCTCTGAACATAGCGATAGATGATGTAATGGCGAGCGACCTCATAGCAGTCGAGACGCATAATCTCGTCCTCGACCAGATCCTGAATCTCCTCGACCGACACGGTGTGGCCCGCGTTCTCGCATGCCTCGGCGACGTTTTGTGCCGCGTAAACCACCTGGCGGTCGGTAAGACGAGAGCTCTCCTCGACCTCCAAGTTTGCGGCGCGGATGGCATTGACAATCTTATCGATGTCAAAGACAACCTCGGTGCCGCTGCGCTTGATGATCTTCATCCTCTTGCCTCTTTCGCGTCGAAATCGTATTGCGCTTCAGAGCCAAACGATGCCCGGCAGGGCTTGCCCCTGTCTTGCGGCGCCGTCGCGCAATCTGTGTTTTCGAAAACCATAGGCCCTCATGCGGACAATCCTCGCAGCCAATCAAGGGGCTCGAAGATCCATCCAAATGGGGCGAATAAGGTCCTCGTTCTCTGTCCGCCATCTATCATACGACAAAGAGGCATCTATATCCTGTATTCTTTTTTTAGGTCAAACACAACATATAGTGTTTCAGCAGGTCAAAGCAATTAGTCATTTTGCAGACGCATTAATTATGAGGGGTTCTTGGCAAGTCGGTAAAACGTTACCAACACGGCTACCTGCATGGCAGTTATAAAACCCCCTTAGTCAAGCCGCTGACAAATCCTACCAAAACCAAGCCGCTCACGCCAAAAGAATCCAAAAGATTATGCTTGACCAACATGTTGCGGTCACGGTCGGCCAGGACGTATGCAACCTGCCGGCACCTCTACGGGATGCGAAGACCATCGCGTACAGACCTTGGATCAATATTTGGTGGTTATTTGGCGGCGTGCTTGGCGGCATAAAACAAAACAGCCCAGAGACATAGCCTCTGAGCTGCGAACATTTGGTGGGCGTTAGAAGATTTGAACTTCTGACCTCTTCCGTGTCAGGGAAGCGCTCTCCCCCTGAGCTAAACGCCCAAATGGAGCGGACAACGGGGCTCGAACCCGCGACCCCAACCTTGGCAAGGTTGTGCTCTACCAACTGAGCCATGTCCGCCTGCGAGGATTTAATATACGGGATGGTCCACCCAAATGCAAGAACTTTTTTTAAAAAGTTTTGCGACGCTCTCGCGAGGGCATCAGTCGTCACGAAAGGCACGGACAAACGCAGGCTCGCAGCGAGATGCCCCTACATCTCACCGAGCATGATCCAGGCAGAGCTGTCCTGCGTGAGCCTGCCGTCTGCAAGCGGCGATGAGGTGAGCAGGACCCTGCCCGCCGGCAGCTCCACGGGTGCTGCACCGAAGTTCGTCACACACGTCCAGCCGTTATCGCGGCGATAGGCGATGACGCCGCCCTCAGCGCCCTCGGCACCATCCGCAAGACCGGTGCGCCCGTCAAGATCGAGCCACGCAAGATCGTTGGCGCACCCGCGCAGCTTGCGCCGCAGCCAGAGGGCGTCACGATAGAGCGCAAGCATCGATGTCGGGTCCACTTCTTCCCTATCGGCAGCATAATCGGAAAACCATGCAGGCTGCGGCAGATGGGGCGCCGCATCGGCGTCTGCCGGCGAAAACCCAAACGATCCGCCATGCGCGGGATCGTCCGCCGCCACCCACGGCAGGGGCACACGACAGCCGTCGCGCCCCTTCTCACGCTTCGGTCCGTGCGTATTGGTCGCAGTAGGGTCTTCGAGTGCAGCCCACGGGATATCAGCCACCTCAAAAAGGCCGAGCTCCTCGCCCTGATACACGTATGCCGAGCCCGGAAGCGCCAGTTCAAGCAAAAGGGCCGCCCGCGCGCGGCGCTCGCCGAGTTCACGGTCCTCGTCATAAGACGACCCGTCACGTAAGAGCCAGTCGAGCGCAATCTGGTGGTAGCGCGTCGCCTTGATTTGCGGCAGGGCATAGCGTGTCGCCACGCGCGGCACGTCGTGGTTGGAGAGTACCCAGGTCGAGGCGGAATCGGATTCGACGGCTGCCTTCAAGCCCTTCTCGATTGCAGTGTGCATGTCATCATAGGTCCAAGTGGCCTTGGCAAACTCAAAGTTGAATGTCTGGCCAAGCTCGCTGGAACGCGCGTAGAGATACTGGCGCTCGGGCAGCACCCACGCCTCGGCAACGGCGCTGCGTGGCGGATTATAGCGGTCGAACACGCGGCGCCACTCTCGATAGATCTCGTGGACCTCGTTGCGGTCCCACAGCGGATGGGTGCCGTCGTCAACCATGTCATCGCCCTCGGCGAGATGCCACCGGTCGAGGTCATCGCGGTCGAGATCCTTGGCGAGACCCTGCGCCACATCAATGCGAAAGCCGTCGACGCCTCGATCGCTCCAAAACGCCAGGACGTCGCAAAAGAGCGCGTGAACCTCAGGGCATGACCAGTCAAAGTCCGGCTGCTCGGGCGTAAACATGTGCAGATACCACTGACCGTCCGCAACACGCGTCCATGCGGGGCCGCCAAAGTTGGCATTCCAATTGGTGGGAGGCAGCTCGCCATGCTCGCCGCGACCATCGCGGAAGATATAACGGGCGCGCTCGGGCGATCCGGGGCCGGCGGCAAGAGCGGCTTTGAACCAGGGGTGCTGGCTGGATGAATGGTTGGGCACGATGTCGACGATGACCTTGATGCCGCGCGCGTGAGCCGCAGCGATCATATCATCGAAGTCGTCAAGCGAGCCGAGACGTGGATCGACATCGCAGTAGTCCGCCACATCATAGCCACCATCGACAAGAGGCGATGGGTAAAACGGGCTCAGCCAGATGGCCTCGATACCCAGCCGCTCAAGATAGTCCATCTGCTGGGTAATGCCCGCGATATCGCCCAGACCCGAACCAGTCGAATCCTTAAACGAGCGCGGGTAGATCTGATAGATCGCGGCATCGGACATCCATGAGCGCGAAGAGGACTTTTCTGTAGCCATGGGATAAGTCTCCCTTGCAACGAGGTTTTGCGAGATGCCCACGATGATACGCCCAAAGCGGACATTCGCGGCAAACAACGCCACAGCCACGCCCCAAAACGCTCGCTCCCTCTCGGGTTCGAACCTCCCGGGACAAATCGACCGATTAGTAAAAAGAACGGAAGACCCACTCCCCCGGCCACGACAGCGAGCGGGCTCCGGGTGCCCCAGGTTGCCGCGAAAGAGGAGGGAAGCGTACTTTATGTACGCGACCGACGATTGAGGGGCAAGATGGGGTGCCCGGGGCTCGCGCAGCGTCAACAAAAAACGCGGTTCGTTAGAACCGCGTAAGATAGTTGGAGCGGACAACGGGGCTCGAACCCGCGACCCCAACCTTGGCAAGGTTGTGCTCTACCAACTGAGCCATGTCCGCATATGTAAAACAAAACGGGCGCCGGAGCGCCCGGATGTTGCCTGGAGGCGAAGCCCGGATTCGAACCGGGGGTAAAGGCTTTGCAGGCCTCTGCCTTACCACTTGGCCACTTCGCCGAAAAAGGACCGCCTAAACGGTCCGGGAATGCAATGGAGCGGACAACGGGGCTCGAACCCGCGACCCCAACCTTGGCAAGGTTGTGCTCTACCAACTGAGCCATGTCCGCTTGCGGGTTATTAATTTACGCGAGTTGTCCAAAAGACGCAAGTACTTTTTTCAAAAAACTTGTCTGCCGCATGTTCTTAGTAGCCAAACGCGCTAAAGCGATTGGCTAGGCACACGATTCCAGCGCCCCGCTAAACAGCTTCACCATCTGCACGCGCGTGCCGGCGCCGTCCGTACGACGAGCAACCTCCACGTTATCGACGAGCATACGCATAAGCTTGATACCACGGCCGCGTTCTTCAGATGCGACCGGCTCGCTCGTTTCATCGATAGAATAGCCGGCACCTCGATCAAGCACCTCAACCACAACGCGATCGCCATAGGCCTGAACCGTCAGGACGCACCCGATACCGCCCGCATGGTCATAGGCATTACCCAGCGCCTCCCCCGACGCCAATGCGACATCGTAGCGCTCGTCACGGCGCAACGGAAGCGATTCAAGGAGTTCGGCGATGCGATGTCGGTAGTATGGAAGATTCTCGATACCCTGACGGACCTCGACGCTCTTACTCCAGCGAGGCAGCTCCCCCACCGGAATAGCGGGAATAGACTCCCGTGCCGGCCCCGCGACATGAAGGATATCGACAAGACGAGCAATCTCCAAAAAGCGAACAACTTCACCTGATGCATTGACGAGCGAAAGCAGGCCTTCTCGCCTCATGAGCTCACGAGCGCGCGTAAGCAGGAATGCCAAGCCCGTCGAATCGATAAAGCTAACAGCCTGACAGTTGATGACGACACGACGCACGCCGCGGCCAATCAAAGCATCCAACCGCCGACGCAGCGCAGGCACCGTGGCGATGTCGATATCGCCTGGTGGCGTCAAAACCGCTATGTCATTCCACTCATTCATACGACCATGGTTCCCCAAAAAAGCTCACTCGATGCATTCGTTTCCCCAACCGTACGGATTCAGCCCACCCAGCGTCGTCTATGAACGACCCCGTAAAAACTCAAGGGACACCAATGCAATGTCATCGTCCAGCGCCGATTCGGTAAATCGGTCAAGCTCGCCCAAGACCTTGCCGCAAATGCCCGACACGCCCTCCCCCGAAACAGAAAGCAGAAGGTCGCGCAAGCGCTGCTCGCCAAAGAACGCTCCGGTGCGGTCGCGGGCCTCAATCGTTCCATCCGTATACATGAAGAGCATGTCGCCGGGGGCGAACGTAAACACGCCCGTCTCGTACACCATGCTCTCAAAGGCACCGATTACGCCCGATTGGCATCCAAGCAGCTCGACCTCTCCCCCACGGGACTCGCCGCCACCCAGCGGCATCGACTCTGGCCTGATGACCATGGTCGGAGGATGGCCCGCCGAACAATACGTTGCGCGTCCGGCTTTAAGGTCAATCTTGGCGATAAAGGCTGTCACGAACGTCTCGACCCTCGAAAAGCCCATGAGCATGCTGTTAAGGGAGCGTGCCATGCGGGCCGGTCCAGCGCCCTCCCAGGCATATGCCGTCAGGGCCGTCTTGACGAGCGCGGACATCGATGCGGCCTCAATGCCTTTGCCAGACACATCACCCAGAATCATGACGGCGCAGTCGTCGGGAAGACGAATGAGCGTATAGAAATCGCCGCCGACCAACGCCGAATTCGTGGCAGACAGGTACACCGAATCGGTTGCGATACCCGGAACATCCCCCAGGGAATTTCTCATGCCGATCTGGAGGGTCTGAGCGATATGGCGCTCCTCGCGCTTTTGAGATTCGCCTTCGTAAATCAGTTCAAAGTCATGCGCCAAGTGCACCAAGTAGTCATATTCAAGGTCATCAATCGGCTCTTGGCTACCATCACGAAGCAGTAGCGCGCGCGTTGTCGGGCTCTTCGCAACAGAAGCAGGAACAATCGCGTCGTTACTGTGCTTGCCATCACCCTCAGAGCGCGGGCGCCCAGCCTCGATGCCGGAGTCGACGTAGAGACCTTGACAAGGCAGACCATGTACCCTAAGCCAGCCTCCCATAGGCATCGATTCGTCAACGCGAGTTATACGGACGTGTTTAAGGTCCTCGGCACTCGTGCCGCCCAAAACAGATGCCTCAAAGCCATCAGGGCCAGCCCCCAGACGTGCCGCCGGCGCCGTCGTGGAAAAGAATAGCTTCTCGGGATCGTCCGGCAAAGCAACGCGACTGCCGCCTTCAAAATCTATGACGTAGGAGTCCAGACTGGCGTCATACTCAACAGGACAAAAATGGCAGTTGAGCATATTGCAGATCTCGGACGATACCGCCTGGGTAGCCGCGGCGGAATCGTCTAGAAAGGTAAACAACTCATCACGTAAGACATTGAGCGAGCGGCCAAGCTCGGCCGTACGACGAGAGCGAAGGCTCGATGCCATGCCGACCAGCTGGATAGACAGGTAATCGCAAATGACCTCGAGTACATTAACGTCATAGGCGAGCGGTGCCTGGGGGCGTTTCCAACCAACTTCCAGCACGCCAAGGATCTGCGTACCGTAAAAAACGGGAAGACAAATCTCGCTGCGGTACGGAGGCATATCCTGCACGCGCAACAGGTGCTTAGAACGATTATCCAGGTCCATGAACATACCGGAGGCGGCCCTATCGCCCTCAAGGTCCTGTTGAATCGACAAGCGACAGGCACGCGACTCCCGAAGAACATACGTCGGAATACCAGCGCCATACGGCAAGAACTCGGGCAGGTAGCTGTCGTACAGCTCCTTGGAAACACCGCGTAGCTTAAAACCGCCGCTCTCAGAAAAATAGATAGCGGCACCCGAAGCATCGAGCGTTCCTACAAGCTGGTTCAAAACGGTATCAAGCAGGCTGGGTAACTCATCGGAGCCCACAGTGCTCATAATGACCGAGAGCGTGCCAGAGAGACGCTTGTTCGCCACTCTAAGCTCCGATAACGCACGTTTGAGTTGACGGTCGTGTGAATACTGTTCCTCGATACTGTGAAGCGCCACCAGGACACGTGGTGCGCGGCGCCCAAAGATGCGTGGAGGCGTTACGGAGCCCGCACGAACCAAGACGGGGATAAAGGAGCCATCGCTCAGCTTGAGCATCAGTTCGCTCTCGGAGCCATCAGTTTCAAATGGCAGACGATGTTCCGTCGCACGTTCAAAAGCGGACGAGTACAGGACGTCTTTAACATCTCCACCGATGACGTCGGCGCGTTCCTCGCACATCAAACCAAGTAAGCGATTATTCACATGCAGAATGGTTCCGTCGAGCTCACAGATGATGACAGCATCGCTCGTGATCTCGACTAGTTGGGCAACGTCTGCCCACTCGTTGCGTTCAAGCGTTTCCATCGTGGACCCCACCGTCTATCGGTAACAAAAAAGCCTCCGAAGAGGCTTCTCAAATGCGATGGTGTCGGAGGCGGGACTTGAACCCGCATGACCAAAAAGCGGTCACTAGCACCTCAAGCTAGCGCGTCTGCCAATTCCGCCACTCCGACATGCTATATTGTTGATTCACGGTTCGTTTTGTTGGACCCGCGCGTTCAACGAGGAAGATAATAACCTATGATTCGAGAACTGTGCAAGCACTTTTTTCAAAAAAGTTTACGAATTTGTAAATGCGCTGGTAGATCTATATGTTCGGCCCCGAATCGGTGTTGCCTCCCGGCGCGTCCTCGGGCATGAGCGATATTTTGTTGCGCACTTCGTGCTGCAAAATATCGCTCCCCCTGCGGAATGCGCCGGGAGGCAGCACCGATTCGGGGCCTGCAAATGCATACTTCAGGCACAGTTCTCAAACATGTTCTGGGGGCTGATGCAAATTTGGTGGCTCGGCTTTGCGGAGCCCTTATATAAAGAGGCCGGAGCTAAAGCTCCGGCCTCACTAACTTTCCTATTAGATTAAGTGAGCGATCAAGGAATCGCACATCCCACTGCCGAGTTACCGAAGGGCCCGCCCTGGCGTTGCTTTTCAGAACATCCCGCAGGACGCAAGAAACCCCCGCCGCACGAAGTGCGCAGCGGGGGTTTCTTGCATGTCCGAGGACGTTCTGAAAAGCAACGCCAGGGCGGGCCCGGACAAACAATCGACTACAGGTCGATGTGCGATTCCTTGATCGGGAACGGCTCGGCGAAGTGGCAGGCACAGCAGTGGCCCGGAGCAACTTCCTTAAACTCGGGAAGCTTCTCGGAGCAGATGCCCTGCGCGATCGGGCAGCGCGTGTGGAAACGGCAGCCGGTCGGCGGATCCAGCGGTGACGGCGGATCGCCGGCGAGGATGATTCGCTTACGGGTCTTCTGGATATCCGGATCGGGAACCGGCACGGCAGACAGCAGCGACTGCGTGTACGGATGGTGAGGCTCGCTATAGAGCGTCTTCCAGTCCGAAACCTCAACCATCTTACCCAGATACATAACGGCAACGCGATCGGAAATGTGCTGCACGACGGACAGGTCGTGAGCGATAAACAGATACGCGGTACCGAACTTGTCCTGGAGTTCCTTGAGCAGGTTCAGAACCTGGGCCTGAATGGACACATCCAGAGCGGAAACCGGCTCGTCGCAGATAATCAGCTTGGGCTTCAGCGCAAATGCGCGGGCAATGCCGACACGCTGACGCTGACCGCCGGAGAACTCATGAGGATAACGGTTGATGTGCTCGGGGTTCAGTCCAACGACGTCGAGAAGCTCGCGGACGCGCTCAATGCGCTCCTCCTTGGTGCCCACGCCGTGAATGGTCATGGGCTCGGAGACGATCTCACCGATGGTCATACGAGGGTTGAGCGAAGCATAAGGATCTTGGAAGATAAACTGCATCTCGCGACGCATGTCCTTGATCTCATGTTTGCTCATCTCGGCAACATCTTTGCCTTGGAAGAACACCTTACCGGCGGTCGGCTTGGTCAGACGCATGATGGTGCGGCCCGTGGTGGACTTACCGCAACCAGACTCGCCAACCAGGCCAAAGGTCTCGCCCGGATAAATCTCAAAAGAGATGTCATTTACAGCAGAGACGACACGCTTGGAAAAACGCTTGGCGAACATGCCGGACTCAGCGGGGAACTCCTTAGAGAGGTGCTCGACCTTCAGCAACGGAGTACGCTCGTTGGTATCTGCCATTACGCCTCGCCTCCCTTCTTGGAATCCTTGCGCGTACGGGACGTCTCAGGAGCGTTCTTGAGAAACTCGGGGTCACCGGAGTAGTGGCACGCAGAGTAATGACCAGACTCGGTGACAACGCGCTCGGGGCGCTGCTTGCGGCACTTATCGGTCGCATAGGGACAACGAGGCGAGAACACGCAGCCCTCGGGCAGGTTCATGAGCGAAGGCGGGTTGCCGTGAATCGGCGTCAGCGGCTTCTTCTCTTCGATGGCCTGCTCCGGGATGGAGCGGATAAGGCCCCAGGTATAGGGGTGACGGCTCTCGTAGAAGATTTCCTCAGCAGTACCGAACTCGACGGGACGGCCGGCGTACATAACCATGATCTTGTCGGCCATGTCGGCGACGACGCCCAGGTCATGGGTAATCATGATGATGGCGTTGCCGTTCTTCTCCTGCATTTCCTGCATGAGCTCGATAATCTGAGCCTGAATGGTAACGTCCAGAGCCGTCGTGGGCTCGTCGGCAATCAGAATATCGGGATCGCAGGCAAGAGCCATGGCAATCATGACGCGCTGACGCATACCGCCAGAGAACTGGTGCGGATACTCATTGACGCGCTTCTCGGGCTCGGGAATACCAACGAGGTCCAAAAGCTCGGTGGCACGCTTGAGCGCCTCCTGCTTGGAGTAGCCACGGTGCAGACGAAGGCCCTCGCCCACCTGCTTGCCGATCTTATAAACCGGGTTCAAGGAGGTCATAGGATCCTGGAAGATCATCGCGATATCGTTACCGCGAATGTGCTGCATCTCTTCCTCGGTCATCTCGAGGATGGAGCGGCCGCGATAGCGAACGTCGCCGCCCTCGATCTTTCCCGGAGGCATCGAGATAAGGCCCATGATGGTCATGGCGGTCACGGACTTACCGGAGCCGGATTCACCGACGACTCCCAGGGTCTCGCCGCGATCGAGCGTGTAGGAGACACCGTCGACAGCGCGAACGACGCCATCCTCGGTGTGGAAATACATCTTAAGGTCATCGACCTCGAGCAGGTGCTGGCCCTCGGGAACCGGCTGGTCCTTCAGGTCCACATAGTTCTTGTTCTTCTTCATCCTTATGCGTCCTTCATCTTGACGTCGAGGGCGTCGCGCAGACCGTCACCCAGCAGGGTGAAGGCGAGCACCGTCGAGAGAATTGCCAGACCGGGCATGATCATCATCCAGGGAGCAGTCAGAAGATACTGCTGACCGTCCTGAATCATGGAGCCCCACGAAGGCGTAGGCGGAATAACGCCCATGCCGAGGAAGGACAGAGCGGACTCGGTCAGGATGGCGCCACCAATGTTCATGGTCGCGTAGACCACGATGGAGGCGACGGAGTTCGGGAAAATGTGACGCACGACGATACGAGCGTCAGATGCACCCATCGCTCGCGCAGCGTCAACATAGTCGTTTTCCTTGACCGTCAAGATTGCAGAGCGGAAGACGCGCGCAATCGAAGGCCAGCCGAGAATACCGATGGCGATAAAGACGTTCTGAAGACCACGGCCGATAACGGCGATCATGGCGACAACGAACAGCACGTACGGGAACGCCAGGAAGATGTCCGCGCAGCGCATGATGATCGTATCCCAGATGCCGCCGTAGAAACCGGCCAGAGCGCCCATGACCAGACCAATCACCGTGGAGATCGCGGTGGCCATAATGCCGACGGACAGCGAAACGCGTGCACCGTAGATAACGCGGACGAGAATGTCGCGACCAAGGGCGTCGGTGCCAAACGGGTGCTCTGCACACGGAGCCAGCAGCGACGTCTCGGCCATGGTAGTCGAGTCGGAAGCCGTCGGCGAACCGAGCCAGGGCTTAGCCCACAGATCCGCGGTCAGTGCAACCAAAACGACGATGATGATCCAGCAGACACCGATAACGGCGAGCTTGTTCTTACGAAGACGCTTAAAAGCGTCGCCCCACAGCGTGCGGGACTTGGCGGGAGCAGATGCGGCCTTGGTGGCGGTAGCCTGCTCCTGAGACTGAGAATCAGTTTCCTGCATGAGACGTACCTCCCTTAGGCCTTATCCGACGGACCGCCAAGGCGGATGCGCGGGTCGAGGAATGCATAGCTAATATCGACGAGCAGGTTGATCACCATGACGACGACGACGATGAGCGTAACGCCGCCCATAACGATGGGCCAGTCACGCATGCTAATGGCGCGATAGACCTCATAGCCGATACCGGGCCAGTTAAAGACCGTCTCGGTCAGGATGGCGCCCGAAAGCATGCCGCCAAAGTCGACACCAATATAGGTAACGACGGGGATGAGTGCATTCTTAAGCGCGTGCTTGATGATGATCGCGCGATTGGAGAGACCCTTGGCCTTTGCCGTACGGATGTAATCCTGGTTCATGACGTCAAGCAGCTGCGAGCGCATAATGCGGGCGGCGTAAGCGGTCGAAACCGAAGCCAGCGTAATGGTCGGAAGCACATAGTGCATCCAATCCTGATACTGAGAGCTGGAACCGCCGGCACCCGAGATCGGCATGGAGAATGCACCGCCCGTGGCGTCCTTGAGAATGACGCCAAAGAACAGCTGCAGCAACATACCGAGCCAGAAAGCCGGAACGGCAACGAGAATCGACGTGGTGAGCGTTACCAAAATATCCCAGAAGGAATAACGCTTAACCGCCGAAATGATACCCGCACCGATACCCATGATTGCCTCGAGTACGATGGCGCACGCGGCAAGTTTGACCGTATACGGATACTTCTGGGCAAAGATTTCCGTAACCGGCAGCTTGCGCTGATACGAATTGCCCAGATCGCCATGAAGCAGGCCGTTCATGTAATACAAGTAACGGTCCACGAGCGACGTTTGAACGGGGTCGCCGTTCTCGTCAAGGATCGCGTTGCCGTCCTCGTCCGACTGGACCAGGTGATAGCGGACGCGAAGCTGAAGCTCCACCTCGGGGGACAGAGCCTTGTCTCCACCGATCAGCTTGATCGGATCTCCCGGCACGATATTCTGGAGGGCGAACAGAATCAGCGTAACGCCCAAAAACACCGGGATGAACTGAAGCACACGTTTAACGATGTACTTACCCATACCACTCCCCTATCTAGGGATTAACCTAAATGGGATGCCGATCGCCAGACCGGCATCCCAAAATTACCATCAGCCAGTTTACCCCAGGTTAGGGAGAACTGTATGTTTCCCATGAGGTCTACGTAAATACTTGACCCTCACGGAAGCTGCAAACTCTTAGGCGAGCTCAGCGGTACCCAGCTCGGCATGCTTCTGCGGATCGACATAGAGGTGCTTGATGCGATCGGAGCCGACGATGGTGTGCGTGTAGAACATCACCGGGATGACCGGGCAGTCGGCAGCGACCATTGCGTCGGCCTCCTGCATCTTAGCGACGCGTTCTTCGTCGTCAACCGTGGTACGAGCCTCGTCGACCTTGGCGTCGAACTCGGGGTTGTTGTAACCAGAGCGGTTGTCGCCACCGAGGGAGTCGGAGTGGAACAGCGGATACAGGAAGTTGTCCATGATCGGGTAGTCGGCAATCCAGCCCAGACGACCGAACTGATAGTTGAAGTTCTGATACTGCTCGAGCAGGGCAGACCACTCAGGGGTATCGGAAGTAGCGGTAACGCCAACCTTGGCGAGGTCGCCGATGATGGACTCCATGATCTCCTTGTGTCCACCGTCCTGGTTGTAGGAAAGGGTCACGTTAATGCCACGATCGCCGTTAGCGTCAGCGGGAGCAACCTTGTCGAGGTACTCGTTGGCCTTGTCGACGTCGTAGGCGCAGAACTCCCATGCGCCCTCCTTGTAGCCATCGATGCCCGGAGGAACAATGCCGTCGGCGGGGGTACGGGTACCCTTGAAGATGGTCTTGCAGATGGCCTCACGGTTAATGGCCAGGGAGATACCCCTGCGCAGGTCGGCGTTGTTGAACGGCTCGGCCGTGTTGTTGCAGGTCAGGTAGTAGGTGGAAGGCTCGGAGCCGAGCAGCATGCGCTCGCCGTCGCCCATGGTGTAGCCGTCCTTGGACACGCCGCGATCCTTCTTGGCGGCGTCGATCTGAGCAACGGGAACGTCGCAGACGTCGAGGTTACCGGCCTGGAACTCCTTGTAAGCGGTCTCCATGTCCTTGATGACCTGGAAGTGGATGCCATCGATCTTGGCCTTGTCGCCATAGTAATCGTCGAACTTCTTGAGGTTGATCTCCTGACCATCCTCCCACTTGCCGTCCATCATGAACGGGCCGTTACCGACCGGTGCAAGATAGAAGCTCTTGGCATCGGACTCGGCGCACTCGGGAACCGGGGCCAGAGCCGGGTGAGAGGCGACGAAGGGGAAGTCGGCGTAAGCGGAAGACAGCTTGACGACGAGGGTCTCATCGTCGGGGCAGGTAACACCGCTGAGCTCAGTAGCGTTACCGGCAAGCAGATCGTCATAGCCCTCGACCATGGAAAGGTGATAGGAGACCTCGGAAGGGCCATACTCGGTAGCGATGGCCGACTTGGTGTTGACCAGACGCTCCCAACCGAGCTTGAAGGACTTGGAGGTAACGTCGTCACCGTTGTGGAACTTGGCCTTCTTGATCTTGAAGGTGAACTCGGTGGCGTCGTCGTTGGCCTCGAAGGACTCGCAAGCCAGCGGAACGATCTTGCCCTTCTCGGCGTCATAAGAGGTCAGAGCGTCAAAGAGCTGGTACTCGACCTGAGTGCCCTGGTCCTCCTGGACATTGTAGGGGTCGATGCAGACCGGGTTGTTGATGTAGAAGTTCAGCGTCGAACCGGACTCAGAACCGGAAGCGTCGCCGCCCTTCTTGCCGCATGCGGCAAGAAAAGCCATGGAGCTCGCAGCGAGGGTGCCGCCAACAAAGGCGCGACGACCCATAACGGGCTGGTGGAACATAGAATCAGCCATGCCATCCTCCTTATGAGATAGGACAAAGAAATGTTCAGTCGGACATATGTCGAGACAATCCGATCCGAACCATCAAAACGCCGCCCGCTGCTATGGCTGGTTATGCACAACGGACCAACGTTTTGCAATATAGTAGCGCATTTTATGCACGATTTGGGGCTAATTCCGGTTAACGGTCGAGAATTTCTTTAGTTGGGCGAAGTATGTGGGGATATTCTGGCTCTGTTACAAATATGTAAATAAAAAGGGCCCCGCACCTGCGAGACCCATTGCAAACGTATATACACCGATGCTTAGTAGCCGACGATGCCCTGCGGGAAGAAAAACATGCACAGGACGACGCACACGGCAAAAACAACGGCCATAATTACCGTCAGGCGATCGAGGTTCTGCTCCATGACGCCCGTGGCAGAGCTGGAGTTATACAGCGAGCTAGCGATCATATCCGAAACGCCGGTGCCCTTACCGGAATGCATCAGGACGAGAATCGTCAGCGCCACGGCAGAGACAGCCCAAACGACAAACAGAAGAATCTGGAACGGACCCATAGATAAGCTCCTTAATAGAACAGTTCAAACTCCAGTACTGTACCACAATCCCCCGCTCTCCCCTACCTGCCACTCAAGGACGGGGTGGAAATGGCAGAAATACCAAAAAGGGGGTTGTCCGGTTGTGGACAACCCCCTTACTAGAAAACGGTATTTGTTTTCTACTAGGCCTCGGTGGCGAGCACGCGGCCCGTCATCTCGGCGGAAGGCTCAATACCAGCTATGGTGAGCATGGTCGGGGCGATATCGGAAAGACGGCCGTCCTCGATACCGGTGAGCTTGGCCTTCTCATCAACGATGATGAACGGCACGCGGTTGGTGGTGTGAGCCGTAAACGGATGCTTGGAACCGTCGGAAGCAACGTCAAACATGTGATCGGCGTTGCCGTGGTCGGCGGTAATCAGCGCAAAGCCGCCCTTGGCGAGAATCGCCGGGACAACCTTAGACAGGGCATCGTCAACAGCCTCGACGGCCTTAACGGCGGCGTCGAAAACACCGGTGTGACCAACCATGTCGCAGTTCGCGAAGTTCACGATGTAGAAATCAGCGCGATCTTCGTTGATGGCGGCGACAAGCTTCTCAGTAACCTCGGGAGCGCTCATCTCAGGCTGCAGATCGTAGGTAGCGACCTTGGGGGAAGCGACGAGCACGCGCTCCTCGCCCTCCTTGGGCTCCTCGATGCCGCCGTTGAGGAAGAACGTCACGTGGGCGTACTTCTCGGTCTCGGCGGTGTGCAGCTGCTTCAGGCCATTGGCGGCGATAACGTCGGCCAGGACGTTCTCGGGGAACGTCTTGGGGAAGGCGACCTCGACGTCAAACGTCGGATCGTACTCGGTCATCGTCACAAAGTGCGAAAGCTTGATCTGCTCGCGCTCAAAGCCGTCGAACTCCTTGTCCGTGAACACGCGGGTCATCTGACGAGCACGGTCGGGACGGAAGTTGAAGAAGATGGCCGCGTCGCCCTCGTGGATGCCCTCGTTGTGGGCAGCGAAGGGCTCGACGAACTCGTCGCCGCGCGGATCCTTCTCGTAGTAGGCCTTGATACCGGCAACGGGGTCGGTATCGGCATCGGAAGCGTTGACCATGACGTCGTAGGCGCGCTGGATGCGCTCCCAACGATTATCGCGGTCCATGGCCCAATAACGGCCCGAGACGGTGGCAACGCGAGCGTCGCAACCGGTCTCCTCGGAGATCTTGGCCAGGAAGGCGCAGAACTCACTCATGTAACCGGCACCGGACTGCGGGTCAACGTCGCGGCCATCCATGAAGGCGTGGACGCGAACGGTCTTGACACCGTGCTCGGCAGCCATCTTGACCAGGGCCTCGACGTGGTTCATGTGAGAATGAACACCGCCAGGGCTCATAAGACCCATGAGGTGAAGGGTCTTGCCGTCAGCCTTGACGTCGTCCATAGCCTTGACGAAGACCTCGTTCTTGGCGATGGAGCCGTCCTTGATAGCATTGTTGATGCGCGAAAGCTCCTGGAACACGATGCGGCCGGCACCGATGTTGAGGTGACCCACCTCGGAGTTGCCCATCTGGCCATCGGGAAGACCCACGTCCTCGCCCGAAGCGCCGAGCGTGGTGTGGGGGTACTTCTCGTACAGGCTATCAAGGAAGGGCGTCTTAGCAGCGGCGACGGCGTTCTCGCCATCGGCCGGAGCCAGGCCGCAGCCGTCCATGATGATCAGGAGTGCAGGAAGATGACGTTGTGCCATATGTCCTACTCGCCTGCCTTGACGACCATAGAGGCGAAGTCGGCAGCCTTGAGCGAAGCGCCGCCCACGAGGGCACCGTCAACGTCGGGCTTGGCGACGAGCTCGGCGATGTTGCCGGGCTTGGCAGAGCCACCATAGAGAACGCGGATGCCGTTAGCGAGCTCCTCGCCGAACATCTCCTTGAGGGTCTCACGGATAGCGCCGCAGACCTCCTGAGCGTCCTCGGCGGTAGCGGTCTTGCCGGTGCCGATGGCCCAGATGGGCTCATAGGCGACGACGACCTGCTTGGGGCAGGTGATCTCAAGACCAGCAAGGCCAGCCTTGACCTGGTTCACGACGTGCTCGACATAGGTGCCAGCCTCGCGGACCTCGAGGGACTCGCCGCAGCAGAAGACGGGAACAAGACCGGCGGCAACGAGAGCCTTGGCCTTCTTGTTCTGATCCTCGTCGGTCTCGTGGAAGTAGTCGCGACGCTCGGAGTGACCGATGATGCAGTAGGTGCAGCCAGCGGACTTGAGCATGTCGCAAGAGGACTCACCGGTGAAGGCACCCTTGGCCTCCCAGTACACGTTCTGTGCACCGAGGGCGATGGGGGCAGCCTGAATGCGGTCATGAACCGTGGTGATGTCGATGGTCGGAGGGCAGACGAGTACCTCGACGCCAGCCGGAACCTCGGGCAGAGCCTGAGCCAGCTCGTCGGCGAGCTTAGCGGCCTCGGCGACGTCGTTGTTCATCTTCCAGTTACCAGCGATAAGAAGGGTGCGATTAGGCATCGAGAAGCGCCTCCACTCCGGGCAGGGCCTTACCCTCGACGAGCTCCATGGAAGCGCCACCACCGGTGGAGATCCAGCTCATCTTGTCGGCCAGGTTGAACTTGTTGACAGCTGCGACGGAGTCGCCACCGCCGATGATCGAGGTGCAGTCGGCCTCGGCGACAGCCTCGGCGATAGCCTGGGTGCCGTGAGCGAAGTTATCGAACTCGAAGACGCCCATGGGGCCGTTCCAGAACACAGTCTTGGCGCCCTTGACAGCCTCGGCGTAAAGTTCCTCGGTCTTAGGACCGATGTCCATGCCCTCACGGTCGTCAGGGATAGCGTCGGAAGCGACAACCTCGGGGACAGCGTCCTCACCAAAGTGATCGGCAACACGGTTGTCGATGGGGAGCAGGATCTTGACGCCCTTCTCCTCGGCCTTCTTGAGCATTTCGCCAGCGCGCTCGACCCAGTCCTCTTCCTTGAGAGACTGACCGACGGACAGGCCCTGAGCCAGGAAGAAGGTGTAGGCCATACCGCCACCGATGATCAGGGTGTCAGCAGAGTCGATAAGGTGATCGAGAACGCCGATCTTGGAGGAAACCTTGGAACCGCCGACGATGGCGACGAAGGGGCGCTCGGGCTCGGCGAAGATGCCGGTCAGCGTGTCGACCTCCTTCTCGAGCAGGAAGCCAGCGACGGCAGGCAGGTAAGCGGCGGGGCCCACGACGGAACCCTGGGCGCGGTGAGCGGTGCCGAAGGCATCGAGAACGAAGACGTCACCATAAGAAGCGAGCTTCTTAGCGATCTCGGGATCGTTCTTCTTCTCACGCTTATCGAAGCGGACGTTCTCGAGAACGAGGACCTTGCCCGGCTCGACGGCGGCAACGGCCTCGGCGGCCTTCTCGCCGTAAGTGTCGGCGACAAAGGTAACGTCGAGACCGGAGAGCTCGGCGAGTTTCTTGGCGACGGGCTCGAGGGACAGCTCGGGCTGGAAGCCGGTGCCATCGGGACGGCCGAGGTGGCTCATGAGGATGACGCGAGCGTTGTGCTCAACGAGATAGTTGATGGTGGGCAGGGCAGCCTTGATACGGGTGGTGTCGCCAACGACGCCATCCTTGATAGGCACGTTAAAGTCAACGCGGACGAGAACGCGCTTGCCGTCGACATCGATGTCGCGGACGGTCTTCTTGGTAAAGGCCATGTTTGCTTCTACCTTTCGTACGTGTCTGCCTCCCATTACGGCAGACGATTTCTTATAAAAAGGGCGCGACCCTAGGGTGTAAGCCCTATAAGGCCGCGCCCTTCTTTAGACGCTCAACGAGCTATTCGCTAAAAGCCAAATTAGGCAACGAACTTCTCGAAGTACTTGATGGTGCGGACCATCTGAGAGGTGTAAGAGTTCTCGTTGTCGTACCAAGAGGTGACCTGAACGAGGGTCTGGCCGTTGCCGAGGTCAGAGCACATGGTCTGAGTGGCGTCGAAGATGGAGCCGTGGGTCTCGCCGACGATGTCGCGGGAGACGATCTGGTCCTCGTTGTAGGCGAAGGTATCGGGGATGGTCTCGGCGTAGGCCTTCATGGCAGCGTTGACCTCGTCGACGGTGACCTTCTTGTCAACGACGGCGTAGAGGTTGGTCAGCGAGCCGGTCGGCGTCGGGACGCGCTGGGCGGCACCGATGAGCTTGCCGTTGAGCTCGGGGAGAACCAGGCCGATGGCCTTGGCAGCGCCCGTGGTGTTCGGGACGATGTTCTCGGAGCAGGCGCGGGAGCGACGGAAGTTGCCCTTGCGCTGCGGGCCGTCGAGCGGCATCTGGTCGCCGGTGAAGGCGTGGATGGTGGTCATGATGCCGGACACGATGGGAGCGAAGTCGTTCAGACCCTTGGCCATCGGGGCGAGGCAGTTGGTGGTGCAGGAAGCAGCGGAGATGATGTTGTCCTCAGCGGTCAGCGTCTCGTGGTTGACGTTGTACACGATGGTGGGCAGATCGCTGCCAGCCGGAGCGGAGATGACGACCTTCTTGGCGCCAGCGTTGATGTGGGCCTGAGCCTTAGCCTTGCTGGTGTAGAAGCCGGTGCACTCGAGAACGACGTCGACGTCGAGGTCGCCCCAAGGCAGGTTGTTGGCGTCGGCCTCCTTGTAGATCTTGATCTCCTTGCCGTCAACGGTGATGGAATCCTCGCCAGCAACGACCTCGTGATCGCGAGCGTAGTTGCCCTGCGTGGAGTCGTACTTCAGCAGGTAAGCGAGCATATCGGGAGAGGTGAGGTCGTTGATAGCGACGATCTCGGAGCCCTCATGACCGAACATCTGACGGAAAGCCAGACGACCGATGCGACCGAAGCCGTTAATAGCAACCTTTACTGCCATTGTGTCTCCTTTCGTAAGGCCCCCGCGAGCTACAGCGCCCGCCGTTGAGGCCCACAAACTAACCACTCGCCTAATATACCTTTTTTTTGACTTGAATTTCACGAGAATGCTCGAAATTGAAAATCAAATTTACGTTAAAACGTTTTAAATACTAAAACAGCAGCTAAATCCATATATAAGTCGATACTTTAATCTACCTGTTTGCTTCAATGAGCTTTTCAAGCCGTAAAACACGATGGTAGAGGGCCGACTTCGACAAGGGAGGGTCAGCCATCTCCCCTAAATCACGCAGCGAAAGATCGGGATAGCGCTCGCGCAGGTCGCAAAAGACCGCCAAGGCATCCGGAAGCGCATCGCGAAGGCCTCGCTGCTCGAGCTCATCGATAAGCGCAAGCTGATGCTGGGCAGCACCGGCGCTTCTGGTCTGGTTGGCGAGCTCGGCGTTCACGCGACGGTTCACATCGTTCTTAACCAACTTGACCGCGCGCGCCTCCTCAATCTCGGCAACGCTGCGCTTGGCACCAATCAGCTTTAATAGATGCTCGATTTCCTCGGCGCTCTTAATGTACACGGCATATGACCCCCGCCGCGCATTAACACGAGCATGGACCCCAATCTGCTCCAACAGATCGCAAAGCCCCTTGGCATATTGCTCGCCCTGCACCGCGATCTCCAAATGAAAGTCGCCGCGGGGATCGGCCACGAAACCGCCGGCGATGAGCGCGCCGCGGATGTAGGCAAGCCTGCAGCAGGGACGGGCAACGATGTGCCGGGGAACACCGGCGACGAGCCCTCCCCTGCGGTCGAGAATGCCCAGCAGCACCAGAGCCTTGTCCAGGTCGGGTTGATCGGGCAAGGTGATGAGGTAGTTTCGAACCTTATGCAATACAGATTTACGGACGGTGAACTCCGTTTTGAGCTTAAGGATGCGATGCGTCAGTGTGATCATCGTGCGCGCGACGGCGCCCGTCTCGGTCGCGACCGTCAAACGATACCGCCCAGAGCCGGTAAGCGAGAGCGTACCGCTCACGCGCGTGAGGGCGGCAAGCGTCGACAAGTCGCAGTATTCACATTCGGGTTCGCAGCGCGCAAGCTCGTCGCGCACCTCGGCGGTAAACGACATGCAGGCCTATGCCTTCGTGTTGGCGCGCGACAGGTCGCGATGGGAAATGCTCACGTGATATTGGGCACCTTCCAAATAACGTGCCGTGGCTTCGGCAATGGCAACGCTGCGGTGCTGGCCGCCTGTACAGCCGATGGCGATAGAAAGCTGCGGCTTGCCCTCCGCGATATAGCCCGGCATCACCGTATCGAGCAGCTGTGTCCAAGCCTTCCAAAACTCCTGCGTCTTGGGATGGTCCAGAACAAAATCGGAGACCTTTTTATCGAGACCGGTCATCGTGCGCATCTCGGGATCGTAGAACGGATTAGGCAGGAAGCGGACATCGATCATAATGTCCGCCTCGACGGGCATGCCGTGCTTAAAGCCAAACGAGAATACGTGGACGTCCATGAGCTGTTGGTCGGACAGCTCGGAAAATGCCATACGTAGCTTGTTGCGCAGCGCAGAGGTGCGCAGACGGCTCGTGTCGATAATCATATCGGCTCGGTCGCGCACGCCCTGCAGCTGAAGGCGCTCGCGCTGAATGGCATCGGCCGTAGTCTCCCCCGGCTTGGCAATGGGATGACGGCGGCGATTTTCGCTGTAGCGACGAATCAGCACCTCGTCAGAAGCCTCCAGGAACACGATGTCGCAGCTCATCTCGCGCTCTTCGAGCGCGGCGACCGCATCGAGCAACTCGTCAAACAGCCCCTGGCTACGCAAATCGCAGGTGACGGCGAGATGCCTGCCCACGCCCGTATTGATGCCGACGAGCTCGGCAAGCTGGGCGATGAGACGCGGAGGCAGGTTATCGATGCAAAAATAGCCCATGTCCTCGAACACGTGCATGGCCTGTGTGCGGCCCGATCCGGACATTCCGGTGATGATGACGATATCGGGGATGCGCTCCGAGCGCTCCGCCGCATCCATGGCATCTCCCTTTTGCATGTGCTGCCTCCCAAAAAACAAGCGCGGGACCCAGCAACCCGGATCCCGCGCGGTCAATTGCCTATATTGAGTATACCGCCCCGAGCGGATACGAGGCCTGTCTTACGCCTCAAGCGCAGCCTTGAACCAACTCGTAATACTCGTGGGGTGCGTGATGGCGGTGCCGACGACAACGGCCCAGGCGCCAGCATCGATCGCGGCGCGAGCCTCCTCGGGCGTGTGCACGCGGCCCTCGCAGATGATGGGAAGACCGGGGAATTCCTCGGTCGCCTGACGCAGGAGCGGCAGGTCGGGGCCATCGGCCATGGTGCAGTCGATGGCGGCGACACCGTGAGAAAGCGTGGTGGATACCAGGTCGAAGCCCATGTCGACAGCACGACGAATATCCTCGATGGTGGCACAGTCGGCCATCAGGAGCACACCCTCCTCGTGCAGCGGGCGGAAGGTATCCTCGACCGTCTTGCCATCGGGGCGCGGACGATCGGTGGCGTCGATCGCCACGATATCGGCACCGGCAGCAACGCAGGCGCGAGCGTGACGCAGCGTCGGCGTGATGTAAACGCCCTCGTGCCCATCCTTCCACAGGCCGATGACGGGAACCTCACAGCGACCCTTAATGGCGGCAATGTCGGCAAGGCCCTGGCAGCGAATGGCGGCGGCGCCGCCGAGCTCGCAAGCGCGAGACATTTGCGCCATGGTCTCGGGCGTACGAAGCGGCTCGCCCATATACGCCTGAACGCTCACGACGAGCTTGCCCTTCAGGGACTGGATCAAAGGATCAACGCTCATGTTCGACTCAACCTTTCTCAAAAACAGCCTTCTGAGACACCGCACCTTGACGTTCAAACCGTCGCTCGCGTACCGAAGTACGCTTCGCTCCTCTTTCACGTCAATCTGCGGCACCTCAGAAGGCGCACTTGGTAGCTATGTTTATTTCAACGACGCAAGAAGGTGTTCGGCGGCACCGATGAGCGGAGCATCGCCCTCAAGAGAACCGATGAGGATCGGCGTGTCCTGAAGCGGATCGAGCGCCTGGCTGGCATAGCCCTCGTGTACCGAATCCTTCCACGTCTGTGAACGCCAATCGGGACCTTGGTGAATCACGCCACCCGAAAGCACGATGACCTCAGGGTCCAGGATGTTAGCGAGCGAGCCCAAGCTGGCACCCAGCGCAAAGCCGGCGTCATGGATGACCTCAGTCGCCTTTGCGTCGCCCGCGCGGCACAGGTCGTTTACATCGCGACCGACCGAAGGACGGCTGGGGTCGACGCGGCCAAAGCGCTCGTCGTACATGCGACCAATGGAAGTGCCCGAAGCAACAGACTCAAGATGGCCAGAACGCCCGCAGGCGCAGGGAATGCCGGCGGCAGCCGAGCACTCGATGTGGCCCATATGACCGGCAGCACCGTGGAAGCCCTGCATCACGCGGCCGTTCTCGACATATGCGCCGCCGATGCCCGTACCGATGCCCAGACACAAGACGGAGAACTTGCCCTTGCCGACGCCCCAGTGGGCCTCGCCCAGAGCATGAGCCTGCACGTCGCCCACCACGGCAACGGGAAGACCAAGGTCCTCGCGCAGACGCGGCCCCAACTGAACGCCAGACCAGCCGGGCATGATCTCGTTGGCGTAGGCGATGGCGCCCGTCTTGGGGTCGACGACACCGGCGGCGCCAATACCGATACCGAGGACCTCGACATCGGGGTTCGCCTCGAGAGCAGCCTTGATGGACGCCTCGATGCGCTGGAAAACTGCCTCGCCGCCTTCTTGGGCCTCGGTGGGAACCTCGGCTTCAAAGACCGGATGGGGCACGCCGCCATCAGCCGGATACTCCATAATGGCAGTCGCAATCTTGGTGCCGCCGATATCGACGGAGCAAACGTACTTGTTCTCCATGTCGCTCTCCTTAGGAGATATAAGCAACTACAGGAAATGCGCCGTCAGGCTAGCCGTCACAGCGCGGTAAAGGTTTTCCAGGTGCCCGAGATTGCCGAGAAACCGTGTGGCCATTGACCTAATGGGTCATGGCCGCACGGTTGAACGGCGAGGTCGGGTGCCTGGGAAAGCTTTAAAGGAGGCCGTTGTCCTGGAGGACCTTCTTAATCGCCTCGACGTTCTCGCCGGTCATGGCCTTCACCGGGCGCGGCATGGTCGGGCTGTCGAAGATACCCATGAGGTTCATAGCGGTCTTGAAGGCGCCGACGCCACCGGCATAGCCCTGGACGCCCGAGGTGACATCCCAGATGTGCGAAATCTCATTGAGGCGATCCTGCTCGGCCTTGACGGTAGCCCAGTCACCAGCCTGAGCGGCCTTCCACTGACGCACGTAGCCCTCGGGCTCAACGTTGGCGAGACCCGGGACGGAACCGTCGGCGCCACCGAGGTAGGCGCCGTCGACAACAACCTCGTGGCCGGTGAGAATGCTCATCGGATGGCCGTTCTTCTCGTTCTCCTGAACGAGGTAGCGGAACGAGATGTCATCACCCGAGGAATCCTTGACGCCGGCCAGAACGCCCTCGGCGCCGAGCTTGGCAAGGAGCTTCCAGGGGAGCTTGGTGTGAACGCAGACGGGAATGTCATAGGCAAAGATGGGCAGGTCGAGCTCCTCGTGCAGGATGCGGAAGTGCTCCTCGACCTCGGTCATGCCCTGCAGGGCATAGAACGGGCAGGTGGCGACGAGGGCATCGGCGCCCAGCTCCTGAGCGACCTTGCCGTGCTCAATCATGCGCTCGGTCTCGGTATCGATGATGCCGACCAGAACAGGCACGCGGTGGTCGACGATGCGGACGGCCTCGGCGATGATCTGGCGACGACGCTCGTCGGTGGAGAAAACGACCTCACCCGAAGAGCCCAGGAAGAACAGGCCATCGACGCCGGCATCGATCATGCGGTTGATGCTGCGCTCAAAGGAGGCAACATCGAGCTGGTGATCTTCGGTATCGGGAACAACGACGGGAGGGATAACGCCGGTGAATTTCTGAGTTGCCACAAGAATCTCCTTAGTTGTCTGGCGGGCGGCCCTATGCCACCCACTCTTGTTGGCAGTGTCCAGGCCGTCTAGGCCAAAGAACACGAGTAGAACGTTTGGTTAAAAAAGTCTACGACTTCGTTTTCGAACGCATTGATGCGCTCGTGAGCGTATTTTGCATAGATGATATGCCTCCGGTCACACTCAAGACCGTTGAATACGGCAAACTGATCCTTGGGATCGCTCACGGTATCCATAAGCGATGTGCCCATGAGCACCGATCCGCGCACCCGAGACGACAACGCCTCGAGGCCGCCAGGAAGCAGATTGGCAACCGCCGTGCAGGCGAGGCCCCGCTCGTCCAGAGCGGAAACCGCCAGCGCGACTCCGCCGCCAAGACCCTCGCCCCATGCAAAGATGCGGTCGGGGTCCATGCCATCAAGATTGCGCGCGACCTCCGCCAACGCGCAGCCCCAACGGACGCGCCTGACAAAAGCAGGCGAGGTAATCCCCTGCCGCAGATCGCTGAGTCCAATCGCCTCATCGTCCAGCGCAAGCACGGCATATCCCATGGCCGCAAACCTCGTTATGTGATGCCATCCCCGCACGGGTCGGTCGATGTCGTGAAACATCAGACATAGCGGCACAAGCTCGGATGCTCGGGCGCGACCGGCAGGCTCGATCAAACGTGCGTGGACCACATCGCCACCAAGCTCAAAGGAAACCTCGGAGTAGCGGGCATACGGATTGGCGAAATCGATCGGCGTAATACTCGGCCCGCAAACCTCAAGGTCCGAAGCGGCTATCTCTAATTCGGAAACATCCGCAAAAGCATCACCGCGCCAATCCCGGAAATCAGCGAGCCTTGACGAGACCGTTCCGGGAATCCCCACAAGGTCGGAGACAATCAGCTCATTGACATTGCTCTCGCACTTAGACATGAGCCTCCCCTCCCTTGCAGAAAAACGGAATGATCAGATCGTCAAAATCCTGAATCTCCTCGTGGCCAAAGCCTTCAAAGAACTCATGACGCTTTTCACAAGTCAGGTTGTTATAGACCGCAAACTGCGTCGCTGGCGGACAGACGGTATCGGCTGTGCCGGTGCCAAACAGCACGGGGCATTTGACCATAGGGGCAAAGTTCTTGGAATCGAAGTACGCCAGTTTGGCATAGGCTTCGTCGATACGAGTCGAATCCTCGTCAAACCAACGCGACCAATAGCGCAGGCCCTCATAGGCGATATCGTCGGCATCCAAATCCCAGACCAGGCGGAAATCTGACAGGAAGGGATAGAGGATGGCGGCGCGATTGATAAGCTCGCTGTTAAGTGCACAGGTCGCAATGCCCAAACCGCCGCCCTGCGACGCGCCGTTCACAAACACACGGGCAAGATCGATGCCCTCAAGCTCGCGAACGATGCGGCACAGGATGCGAATGTCCTGGTGCAGACGGACATAGTAGAGGTTGGCCGGATCGCCGTCGATACCGGCGACAATATGGCCCGCGACCGTCGTACCCTCAAATCCGCCAATATCCTCGGAGGGACCGCCCTGACCAGGACAGTCAAGCGCGATGAGCGCCATGCCCATGCCCGCAAACGACGCCTGCTCAAACCAGCTGCGGCTTGCACCCGGATACCCATGGAACTGAAGTACCAATGGCACGGGCTCGTCCGAGACGGGTTTAAGGTACTTGGCATGCAGGCGGGCGCCACACATGCCGGTATACCAGAGGTCGAAAAGCTGGCAGGTCACGGCATCGGTGACCGATGCCGTCTCGATCGCATAGTCAAGCCCGACGGCGTCGGCCTCGGCCATGCGGTCCTTCCAAAAGAGATCGAAATCTGATGGACGGGGCATGGCGCCTCGATATTCACCAAATTGATGTTGCAGCTCCTGAGCGCTTGGCATGGCTCGTGAACCCAACCTTTCGAAATCGCAACGGAGGTGCGCCCGGCAAGGGAACCGGGCGCACGGGAGGGAAAGCGAGGCTACTCGCCGAGCTTGGGATGCAGCAGGGACGGCGCAGCGCCGAGCAGCATCTTGGTGTAGGGGTCCTGAGGGTGCTGGAAGACCTGCTTGGCCTCGCCCTGCTCGACGATCTTGCCGCCATTCATAACGATGATGTCGTCAGAGATATAGCGGACCGTCTGGATGTCATGGCTGATGAACACCATGGCCAGGCCGAGCTCCTTCTTAAGGTCGGTCAGCAGGTTCAGAATCTGCGCGCGGACCGAAACGTCCAGAGCCGAGGTGGGCTCGTCGGCGATGATGGCATCGGGGTTCAGCGACAGGGCACGGGCAATTGCGACGCGCTGGCGCTGACCGCCCGAAAGCTGGCCGGGAAGAACCTCGGCGGCGGAGCTGGGCAGACCGGTGAGCTCCAAGAGCTCCTTGACGCGCTTCTCCTGCTCGGCCTCGGTACCCAGGTTGTGGACGCGCATGGGGTCGAGCAGTTGCTCGCGAACGACCATGCGGGGGTTGAGCGCCGTGGCCGGGTTCTGGAACACGACCGAGATGACGCGACCCATGTGGCGACGGTCCTCGGCGGTACGTTTGGTAACGTCCTTGCCCTTAAAGTAGACCTTGCCGCTCGTGGGGGCCTGCAGGCCGCACATGACGTTGGCGGTGGTGGACTTACCGCAACCGGACTCGCCGACGATGCCGATCGTCTGACCGGGCATGAGCTTAATCGTTACACCCTGGACGGCGTGAACCAGGTTAGGGTGGAGAATCGAACCGGTACGGGTCCTAAAGGTGACGTGGACGTCATCAAGGAAGATGATCGGCTCGACGCCGTTGACTGCGGTCTCGCTCATCTACATCACCTCCGCGTGAGGGGTCAAACCATTTGCCTTGAGCACCTCGTCGGGGAGCTCGGAATAGAAGTGCTCGGTGCCAGGAACGCGCTTGAAGACCGGACGGGTGTCCAGGCCAATACGCGGATGGCTCGAGCGGGGCGCGAAGCGATCACCCTTGGGGAAATCGCGCGGGCTCGGAACGGCGCCGGGCACCTGGTGCAGGCGGCCCGAACCGCTCTCGATGGACAGAACGGAACCCAGAAGACCGCGGGTGTACTCGTGGATCGGGTTGGTGAGCAGCTCCTTGGTGGGCGCCTGCTCGATAACCTGACCGGCGTACATAACCGTGATGTTATGGGCGACCTCGGCGACCAGCGCCAGGTCGTGCGAGACGAAGATCATGGCAAAGCCGAGCTTGGCCTGAAGGTCGTTGAGCAGCTTGATGACCTGCTTCTGGACGGTAACGTCCAGAGCGGTCGTGGGCTCGTCACAGATGACCAGCTTGGGGTCGCGGGTAAGGGCCATAGCGATCAGAACACGCTGACGCTGGCCACCGGAAAGCTCATGCGGGTAGCTCTCGAGCGTACGCTTGGGGTCGAGGCCCACGAGCTCCAGGAGTTCCTCGGCGCTGCGGGTGCCGCCGCGCTTGGTGAGCTGCTTCATCTGGGCAGAGATGAGCATGGAGGGGTTAAGCGAGGACAGGGCGTCCTGATAGACCATAGCGATATCGGTACCGCGCAGGCCGAACCACTCCTTCTTGCTCATCTTGAGCAGGTCGCGACCCTCCCAGAGAACCTCGCCGGAAAGATGCTCGTCATCGTCGGTCAGGCCCATGATGGCCAGCGTGGTGATGGACTTACCGCAACCGGACTCGCCCACCAGGCCCATGGTCTGACCAGGACGGACGTCAAAGTTGACATGGTCGACGACGTTGATATCACCGTGATGCTCAAACTGGATGCAGAAGTCACGGACCGAGAGAATCGGTTCGACAGACTCGTCGGGCACATGGCGATCGTCACGCTTGAGCTCGACATCGCGCAGGGCGCCAAGGCGAGCGGAGAGGGACTGGGCTTGCTCCTTATAGGCGCGAACGGGGTCGGAGACCAGCAGATCGGCCTCGCGACGCTTGGAGGAATCGGTCGGATCCAGGGCGGCGGAGGGAGCAGCGGCCATAGCGTCGGTAATGCCCTCGGAGAGGATATTGAGCGCCAGGCAGGTGATCATGATGGCCAGGCCTGGGAACAGCGCCTGCCACCAACGGCCGGCAAGCACGCCGCCGCGGGCGTCGGCGAGGATGTTGCCCCAGGTAGCGGTGGGCTCCTGGATACCAGCGCCGATGAAGGTCAGCGAGGCCTCGAAGATGATGGCGTCGGCGACCAGGGTAACGGTGAAGACCATGATCGGAGCGATGCAGTTACGCAGAACATGCTTGATCAAAATCCACGGAGCCTTGGCGCCGGAAACGATGACCGCGCGGACATAGTCCTCGCCGTACTCGGACACGATGTTGGCGCGCACGATACGGGCAATCTGCGGAGTGTACATAAAGCCGATGGCAAAGATGATCGACGGCACGGAGTTGCCCAGGATGGAGACGAAGACGGCCGCGAGGGCGATGCCCGGGATGGACATGATGATGTCCAAGATACGCATGATCGTCTCGGAGACGGCCTTGCGCGAAACCGCTGCAAGGGCGCCCACGACCGAGCCGCAGACCAAAGCCATGGCAGTGGCGCCAAAGCCGATAATCAGCGAGTAACGACCACCGTAGAGCATACGCGACAGAATATCGCGACCCTTATCGTCGGTACCAAAGATAAATCCGTTGCCGGGAGCCTGGCGAGCCGTAAAGATCTCGACCGGGCTATAGGGGGCAAGAAGGGGCGCCAGAATCGCAGTCAGGGCGACCAGCACCAGCACGACGGCGGCAATCTTAGAAGACAGCGTCATCTTCTTCCAGCCACCGAGCTTGAGCCCCTTGGAGGCAGCCTTCTCGAGCTGCTCGGTTTGCTTCTCTCGAATCTTTACCATAATCTACACCGTCCTGATGCGCGGGTTGATGAGCAGGTAGAGCATGTCAACCACGATGTTGATGATGATGAAGGCAAGAGCAACGACGATAACGACGCCCTGAACCAGGTTCGCCTCGTTGCCCTGAACGCCCTGCAGAATCGCGGTGCCCATGCCGGGGAGGTTGAAGATAACCTCGATGACGACGGCGCCGCCCATAAGGTAACCGATCTTAAGACCGAGGGTGGTGACCGGGGTGATCAGCGCATTGCGAAGAACGTTGATGCCGACGACGACCTTCTCGGGAACGCCGGCGCCGCGGGCCATACGGACATAGTCCTTGTCGAGCTCCTCGACCATGGCGGTACGCACGATACGAGTCATCTGGCCCGTCAGCGGAAATGCCAAGGCGATAGCGGGCATGATCATACGTCCCAGATAGCCAACCGGATTCGTGGTGAAGTGGGGCAGAGCACCCGATGCCGGGAGCACCTTAAGGTAGGAAGAGAACAGCAGGATCAACAGAACGGCAAGCCAGAACGACGGGGTTGCCAAGCCGGCGATGGAAAAGACGCGGATCACTTGGTCCGGCCATTTATCGCGATACAGTGCCGCGATGACGCCGAGTAAAAACGAAACGACCGCACCGATGGCAAGACCGATGAAGGTCAGCTGCATCGTGACGGGCAGGGCCGTGGAGATGCGCTTGGCAACGGAGTTGCGAGCAGCACCATAGGTGCCCATGTCGCCATGAATCAGATCGCCCATATAGCGCACGTAGCGCACGGGCCAGGGGTCGTCCAGACCATACTTCTCATGGTACTCGGCAACCGCCTCGGGCGAGGCACCGTCACCCAACGCCGTGTAGGCGGGGTCGGTCTTGGAGAACGACATAAGGAAGAACACCAGGACGGTGACGCCCAATGCCATGATCGGCAGCGCCACAAGACGCCTTCCAATCAAACGTAGCAAGTTGTTCACGTTCTCTCCCCTTTCTTTTGTCGGTAGGACCAACTGGTATATGAGTACGGATACTCATTACAAGACCCGAGCGACATCGTTGCCGCCCGGGTCTTTGTTTCAACTATGAGGATACGGTCCCAACGACCGACATCCTGCATACAGACTCAAGCGAGTCTTACGCCTTGACGGTCGCAACGCCCCTGAAGGACATGCTCGTCGTGCCGATGCCCTTGAAGCCATCGAGGGCCTCGCCGTTGGGCGCAGTGGACGGATCGTCCCAGGAAGCGGAGACGGTCTTGACGTGGACAACGGGGTACAGAACGGCGTTGTCGGCAATGATGTCGAAGCACTCGTTCCACTTCTTCTGCTGCTCGTCGCCCTCGGCGGCAAGAGCCTCGTCCATGAGACTGTGGAGCTTCTGCCACTCAGCGGACTCCTTCCACGGGCAACGGGTCTGCATCCAGACGTTGTCGCCGTACCACCAGTTGAGCAGCAGGTCGGGGTCAGCGCCGAAGCAGGAAGGATCGCCAGGGGCAAGGAGGATATCGTAGGCCTCGCCGCCGTCGATGGCAGCGTAGGTGGCCGGCGAGGTATCGGTCTGGATGGTCACATCGAAGCCGAGAGCGTCGAGGTCGTTCTTGACCTGGGCGGCCATGCCCTTAATCTGCTCGTTGTCGGTGGTGCGCAGGGTGATAGCACCCGGGGTGATGCCAGACTCCTCGATGAGCTTCTTAGCCTTCTTGGCGTCGGTCTTGTACACCGTGGAAGCCTCATGATAGTTGGTAAAGCTCTTGGGCAGGTAGCAGCTGGCAGCGGTGGCAAGGCCGGCGAAGGTGTTGCTGACCATCTTCTCGGTGTCGAGCGCATACATGACAGCCTGACGGACCTTGACGTTGTTCCAAGGCTCCTTGGCGACGTTGAACATGATGAAGCGGGTGCCAAAACCCTGAACGTTATCGATCTTGCAGCCGGCGCTCTCGAGCTGGTCGACGGCGTCAGCGGTAACGAGCTCCATAACGAGCGTGGAGCCCTCCTGCTGAGCGGTAACGCGAGCGGTGGGGTCGGTCAGGATGCTGTACTGGATCTTCTTATCCTCGGCAGCATACTCACCGTTGTACTCGGGGTTGGGAACCAGGGTGATCTCGGTATCGGAGATAGAGTCGTACATCCAGGGGCCGGAGCCGATCGGCTGCTTGGCGCGATCCTCCTCGGTCTGGGTGGCCGGGGTAACGCGGACGATGGCCAGACGATCCTTGAGCAGGGAGAAGTTGGGGACCTTGGTCTTGACCGTCACGGTGCTGGCGTCCTTGGCCTCGATGGACTCGAAGGGCTGGAAGAACGGAGCATAGGTAGCGGAAGCGGCGCAAGCGGTGTAGGAGGCAACGACATCGTCAGCGGTGACCTCGGTGCCATCGGAGAACTTGGCGCCCTTGCGGATGGTGACCTCGAAAGTGGTGTCGTCCACAGACTTGGGATCGTCGGTGGCGAGCTCGTTGAAGGTGCTGTAGTCGTGGTAATCGATGCCGTAGAGGCCCTCGACGACGTGCCAGTTAGCACCCAGGCCCACAGCGGAGCCGGTGCTGGCGGGATCGAAGCTGGACGGAGCGTAAGCGGAACCAGCGGTGATCACGCCGCCGCCACGGTTGGCGGAATCGGTGGAACCGGAAGCGGAACCCTCGTCGCTGGAGTTGCCACCGCAGCCGGTGAGACCAAGCCCTGCGACAGCAGCGACGCTGCCGGTGAGGCCGAGGAACGAACGCCTGGACATACCCTTGTTGATGATGGCCATGTCTTCTCCTATCAATAGAGAATCTTACCCGGGAGCACCTAGACGTGCCCCCGCGCAACTTGCGGACGATATATACCTTACCTACCGACGAGCCCAACTGAGGTGCCGCGCTCGGCGACCGATACATACATACGCTTGAACGGTATTTACTACCGTTCACCGAATTCATTGACAAACGATTCGCCAGACAGTATGTATCGCCGAGGTGAGATATCAGTCTTCGTCAACCCGCAGGATAGCAGGGTTGTTCACCATGGCTAGTCAAACGTTTTAGCGTTAATAAAACCCGAAATCGGCTGGTAATCGCCGTGAAATAAATGATTGAAAATCACGCAATCATGTATATCAGTTGTTTAGAGGCGTGTTTAGTTTTCGGATTGCTTTGCCGCCGCCTCGGCGCGCTCGGCATTCCATGCAACGAGCGCCTCGTGAACCGCTTTGGCGACATCGGCAGGAATGCCTCGAGCTTCCGCGATCTCTTGCTCGCTCGCCGCGCGCAAACGCTTCATCGAGCCAAAATGGCGCATAAGGGCACGTTTTCTGGTGGGTCCCACGCCTGGAACGTCATCGAGTACCGAAACCGTCATGGCCTTGTCGCGCAATTCGCGATGGAACGTGATGGCAAAACGGTGCGATTCATCGCGCACCTGTTTAATTAGATAGAGCGACGCGGACCCGGTCGGCAGCACGACGGGAGTCTCGTCCCAAGGCACGAAAACCTCCTCATCGGCCTTTGCCAAGCCACAAACTGGTATATCGAGCCCAAGAGCCTCAAGTTGCTTGATCGCAGCGGTCAATTGCGGCTTACCGCCATCGACAACGAGCAAATCGGGGCGCGAGCCAAAGCGCTCGTCAGCCATGCGCTCGGGAGCATAGCGTCGTCCCAAAACCTCGGACATCGACACGAAGTCGTTTGCCTCGTCCAATTCGACCTGAATTTTAAAACGACGGTACTGGCTCTTGTCGGCGCGTCCGTTGGTAAATACCACCATCGAAGCGACCGTAAAGGTGCCATGCAGTGTAGAGATATCGAAGCACTCGATACGCAACGGCGGCGATGGCAGCGCCAACGCACTTTCGAGCTCCAAGAGTGCCCGATTGGTGCGGTCGTCAGCGTACCCCGTTCGCATCATGTAGCGCATGAGGGCATGGCGCGCATTTTTGGATGCCATATCGAGCAGACGATGCTTTTCGCCACGCTGCGGCCTATGGAGATGGCAGGAACGCTCACGCTTGCCCGCAAGCCACTCCCCCAGCGTCTCCGCATCCTCAAGCTCGACAGAGAGGTTTATCTCAGCTGGAATATCAGCCGTCTCGTCGTAATAGCGCTTAAGAAAGCCCGACTGGAGCTCTTCCTCGTCAACATCAAGACCCTTGTCAAGAATGAACTCGCAGGTGCGAACTGTTCGGCCCTCGCGAACGACGAAGACGCAAGCGGCGGAGATGGTCTCCTCGCGATAGAAACCGATAACATCGATATCGACACTGGAGGGAAAAACGACTTGCTGACGGTCGTCCAGACCCCTGATGACCTCCAAACGACGTTTGACGCGGGCGGCGCGCTCAAAATCGAGCGCCTCGGCGGCCTCCGTCATCTCGGATGTCAGCTCGTCGACGACGTCCTTGCGATGGCCCGACAAAAAACGTTCGACACGTTTGACGTTCTTGGCATAGTCTGCCGGGGAAATCGCGCCGACACACGCACCCGGGCCGCGCCCGACATGATAGTCGAAGCAGGGGCGCCCGTTTTGCGCGCAAATCATATTGACGATGTCTTCCTCGCCCTTGTGGGACTCGACGATACGGCGACAACGACGCCACTCCGCACAGGATGCGGAGCAGATGGGGATAACCTTGCGCAGCGTATCTATCGTCTCACGTGCGGCGCGGCTATCGGTATAAGGTCCAAAATAGCGCGTTCCCGGCTTATGACGCTCACGCGTGTATTTGATAGCGGGATACAGGTCGCCCTTTGTAATGGCGATAAAGGGGTAGCTCTTGTCATCCTTGAGGTCGACGTTAAAGTACGGATGGTACTGACCAATCAAATTGCGCTCGAGCACCAACGCCTCATGTTCGGTCTCCACCACGATATAGTCAAAGCTCGCCACCAGCTGCATCATCAACGGGATCTTCTGGCGCTCGTCCTGCAGCGTCACGTACTGACGCATGCGGGCGCGCAGGTTTTTCGCCTTGCCTACGTAGATGACATCGCCCTTGGCGTCTTTCCAAAGGTAGCAGCCGGGCTGCGTGGGAACGCGCGAAACCTGCTCGGCAAGCGTTGGAATGTTGTCGTGACCGGCCACGCGCACCTACTTGCGACGAAGCAGCGCCGAAACCTCGGGCATCTTAAGGACGACGGCAAGGCCAAAGGTAACAGCAAGCGAGACGACACCCGCAACGCAAACGTAGCCAAGAGTAATCAGAATCGAGCCGCCAAGTGCCCCGACAAAGTGTTCAAGCGCCCACATGACGCCGGCGCCTGCGGCAGCACCCAGGCCACCGAGCAAAAGGCCAAAGAAACCGCCATGCAGGATGGATTTGACCTGAAGACCACGCAGGCGACGACGCAGCCACCACAGCGAACAGCCGACCAAGATCACGTAGTCGACGACATACGAAAGCGCGATTGCCGGCATACCGAAGCCCAGCACAACGCCAAACACCAGAACCGAGCCGGCCTGGCCGATGGCGGAATACAGGCAATAGCGGCTATAGGGCTTCATGTCGAGCAAGGCAGAGAAGCTCTTCTGCATCAACACGACCACGCCGTAGAGCGGCAGCGAGAACGCCAGGTAGACAAGGAACTCGGACACCAGCGCCACGCCGGACTCATCAAACTTGCCTGCACAGTAAATCATGTTGAGCGGACGCGCGAAGACAATCAGGTACAGCGCGAACGGAATCAGGAAGAACAGCATCTGGGCGACGCCACGCGAAATGCCCGTGCGGACGCTGTCGTAATCCTTCTCCTGTGCGTCGTGAGAGAGCTCGGTATAGAGCGCCGTCGAAAGCGAGGCGGCAATCAGCGCGTAGGGCAGCGTGTACCACAGGCGTGCATAGGCGATGACGGAAGGACCAGTCTCGGGCTGGACCACCAGCGCGGCAGCGTTGGTGATAGAAGTCGAGACAAACATGCACACCGTGGCGAGCAGCGTCGGGATACCGAGCGCAATCGTCTGGCGCAGTGCGGGGTCCTTAAAGTCGATATGGATATGGGGATGCACGCCGTGCTTGCCAAGCGCGGGGATCTGACATGCCATCTGAACAAAAACACCGAGGGTCGTACCGGCCGCAATCAAGATGATGCCGGCACGTTCGCCAAACTGTGCGGACACGGGCGCAAAACCCATAAAGCTCGCAATGACGATCACATTGTTGAGGACCGGGGCAAACGTCGACCAGAAGTAGTCGCGGTGCGCGTTGAGAACGCCCGAAAACACCGAGCCCAAACCATAAAACAGAATCTGGATGGCAAAGAAACGGAACATGAACGCAGCGGTATCCATGCTGCCGCCGTCACCCGAAAGGAACGATTGCGTCCAGATAAAGCCCGGGGCGAACACGGTCCCCAACAACGAAATGCCACCCAGCACCAAAAGCAGAATGCCAAGCA
This sequence comes from Collinsella sp. CLA-ER-H5, assembly GCF_040092375.1. Lineage (NCBI taxonomy): Bacteria > Bacillati > Actinomycetota > Coriobacteriia > Coriobacteriales > Coriobacteriaceae > Collinsella > Collinsella sp. CLA-ER-H5. The sequence goes on along the minus strand of NZ_JBBNLR010000010.1, from coordinate 14,297 downwards.
GGTTGCCCACGTACTCGTTCGAGGCCTCGCGACCCTGCTCACGCCTCACGCCCATGTACACGGGCAAAAACGCCGTCACGAGCATGCCGCCCATCACGAGTTCGTAGAGCATATTTGGCAGGTTGTTGGCGACCTGATAGGAGGACGAGAGTAGCGACATGCCGATAGCGGCCGCCATTGCCCACGTGCGGATAAAACCGGTGACGCGAGACACGATGGTCAGGATGGTCATAAGCCCGGCGGAACGACCAACCGTGGAGTAGTCCGACGAACCCATGTCGTCAGTGTCATCTCGCGACGAAGAAACTTCGGATGAGGGTGTCTGAGGCGCAGATTCTTCTGCAAAATGAGCTCCGCGCTTCAATTCTTCCTGCGGCATCGCTCAGTCCTCTCTCGTAATCGCGGCAACTGTCGCCCCGCAAAATGCAATTAAATCATCAGGTGCAAGCTCGAGCTGATAACCACGCTTGCCTCCCGAGATAAAAATGGTATCCCAAAGGACACATGTCTCATCAATGAGCGTCCGGTAGCGTTTTTTCATACCGACCGGACTGCAGCCGCCGCGAACGTAGCCAGTCGCCGCAAGCAAATCCTTCACATGCATCATGGCCAAGGACTTCTCCCCCGCGGCACGCGCGGCGGACTTTAGATCGAGCTCGTCGGCAACAGGGATGCAGCACACGACTTGGTCGTTGGACGGCGTCACGCAGACCAAGGTCTTAAATCCTTGACCGGGCTCCTCGCCAAGCTGCTCCGAAATCGCGACCCCCAGGCCCGCCGACTCATCACCATCGTCTTCGTACGTATGTAGAACATAGGAAATGCCGGCGCTTTCCAGCTCGCGCATCGCATTGGTTTTTGGCGTCTTTACAGCCTTTGCCATGGCATATCCTTTCCCTCGCATTCGGACGCAAGAATTAAGTATATGTCCAATTCGGCTGCATACGTCACTTCGACACAGCAAGCGCCATCGAATCACAAGGAGTCGATGGCGCCCATAAACTGAATCGCCTATTTATTGAGCATCAAGTTGAGCCTGACGCTCCCGGTCACGCCTGAGCAACGGCGCCAAAAACTTGCCCGTATAACTCTGCGGACAGTCCGCAACCTGCTCCGGTGTGCCCGAAACCACAACGGTTCCGCCGCCGTTACCGCCCTCGGGGCCCATATCGATCAGGCGGTCGGCAACCTTGATGACATCAAGGTTGTGTTCAATCACCAGCACCGTGTTGCCCGCATCGACCAAGCGCTGCAGCACATCGAGCAGCTGGCGGACGTCCTCAAAATGAAGGCCGGTCGTCGGCTCGTCCAAAATATAGAACGTCTTGCCCGTCTGGCGTCGATGAAGCTCCTTGGCGAGCTTCACACGCTGCGCCTCGCCGCCCGAGAGCGTCGTGGCGGGCTGGCCCAGGCTCACGTAGCCCAAGCCTACATCGTACAGCGTCTGGAGCTTGCGCTTAATCTGCGGGATATTCCCAAAGAAGGCCAGTGCCTCGGTGACGCTCATGTCGAGCACGTCCGAGATGGTCTTACCACGGTAAGTGACCTCAAGCGTCTCGCGGTTATAGCGTTTGCCGCCGCAGACCTCACAGGGGACATAGATATCGGGAAGGAAGTGCATCTCGATCTTAATTTGTCCGTCGCCCTTGCATGCTTCGCAGCGACCGCCGCTCACGTTAAAGGAGAAACGTCCCGGCGAGTAGCCGCGCGCCTTCGACTCCGGCGTACTCGCAAACAGCGCGCGAAGATCATCCCACAGGCCAATGTACGTAGCAGGGTTGGAACGCGGCGTGCGGCCAATCGGCGACTGGTCGATGTCGATCACCTTATCGATGCACTCGATACCCTCGAGCTTTTTGTACGGGCCCACAGGACGCGTCGAACGGTGAATGGCATTCGTAAGCGCAGGCGCAATGGTGTCGGTAACCAGGGAGCTCTTGCCCGATCCCGACACGCCGGTAACGACCGTAAGCGTACCAAACTCGATCTTGGCGGTAACGTTTTTAAGGTTGTTGGCACGGGCGCCCGTGATCTTAAGGCAGCCGCGACCGGGCTTTCGGCGCTTATCGGGAACCCGAATCATTCGCTTGCCAGTCAGGTAGGCACCCGTCATCGAATCGGGGCATGCCATGATATCGGCAGGCGTTCCCGCGGCGACCACGTGTCCGCCGTTCACGCCCGCGCCGGGGCCCATGTCGATCACATAGTCGGCAGCACGAATCGTATCCTCATCATGCTCGACGACGATGACGGTATTGCCGATATCGCGCAGGCGCTCAAGTGTCTTGATCAGGCGCTCGTTATCGCGCTGATGAAGGCCGATCGATGGCTCGTCCAAAATGTACAGGACACCCATGAGACCGGCGCCGATCTGCGTTGCCAGGCGAATGCGCTGGGCCTCGCCTCCGGAAAGCGTCGCCGAGGCACGGTCGAGGGTCAGATAGTCGAGTCCGACATCGACCAGAAAGCGCAGGCGCTCCAGGATTTCCTTAACGATGCGCCCGCCGATAAATTGTTGGCGCTCGGTAAGCTCCAAGCCCTCAAAAAACTCGAGCGACTCGCGGCACGATAGGCAGCAGACCTCGTAAATGGACTTACCGCCTACGGTAACGGCGAGCATCTCGGGGCGCAGACGAGCGCCATGGCAACTCGCGCACGGCTCCTCGCGGATGTACTTCTCCAAGCGCGCCTTGGTGTTCTCATTCGTCGTCTCGGTATAGCGCTCGTACAGGATATTGCGCACGCCCGAGAACTTGGTGTCCCACTGGCTGCGGCGCCCATCGAGCTTTTGATAGTCGACCGAAATCTTCTGGTCGCCCATGCCGTCTAAAAACGCGCGACGCACCCGCGGAGGCAGATCCTCCCACGGCGTATCGACGCTCACCTTAAAGTGTTTGCAGACCGCAGCGAAAATCTGCGGATAGTAGTTAGAGTTGCCAAACAGGCTGCCAAAAACCCCGTCGGCGATCGACTTCGAGGGGTCTTCGATTAGGGCCTCGGCATCGACCGTCTTCTTAAAGCCCAGGCCATCGCACTCTGGGCACGCGCCATAGGGCGCGTTGAACGAGAAATCACGCGGCTGCAGGTCATCGATGGAGTGCCCATGCTCCGGGCACGCCAACGCCAGCGAATACTCCAGCAACTCGCCTTCGGTCCCCTCGGGAGCGTCGCGGTCGGGCAGCAAGTATACGTTCACATTGCCGTGCGCCAGCGCAGTCGCCTGTTCAACGGACTCGGCAATACGGCCCAGCGAGTTCTCGCGAATCACGATGCGGTCGACCACGACCTCGATATCGTGCTTGAATTTCTTATCCAAATCGATAGGGTCATCAAGCGAGCGAACCTCGCCGTCGACACGCACGCGGCTAAAGCCCTCGGCGCGAAGGTCCTCAAACAGTTTGGTGTACTCGCCTTTTCGCCCGCGTACCACCGGTGCCAGCACAAACGCGCGGCGGCCCTCCCCCGCCGCCAAGACCTTGTCGGCAACCTGATCGGTCGTCTGACGCTCAATGACACGGCCGCATTCGGGACAGTGCGGGGTGCCCACACGGGCGAACAGCAGGCGCAGATAGTCATAAATCTCGGTTACGGTGCCAACCGTCGAGCGCGGGTTCTTGGATGTCGTCTTTTGATCAATTGAGACAGCCGGCGAAAGGCCGTCGATTGAATCCAAGTCGGGTTTGTCCATCTGGCCCAAGAACTGGCGCGCATAACTCGAAAGGCTCTCGACGTATCGACGCTGGCCCTCGGCATAGATAGTGTCGAATGCCAGCGAACTCTTGCCCGAGCCAGAAAGACCGGTAATGACCACGAGTTGGTCACGCGGAATGGAAACATCGATATCACGGAGGTTGTGCTCACGAGCGCCGCGAATAACGATAGAAGAATCAGACATGGAAGCTCCTTGCCTCCTATTGCATCGAATCATACTGCCGATGAGTTTAGCGCACTCGACGCGCACAGATGTTCGTAATACAAGATTCGCAGACCTTTAGCTTTGCGTATCGGGCGCTTTGTTTCTCGAAATGCCGTGGAAAGGTTACAGTAATCTAATACTGAACTTAATTTGCTGTACCAGAGGAACGTCCATGACCGAAGATATCCCCCTTGAAATCACTTCGAGCGACATGGCCAATCTGCCCATATTCATCGCCGTCCTTATCGTAGCCGCCGTCATCGTGCGCGTGTATTTTTCAATCAAACGCAACGAAAAGCCACCCATTGCCCGCGTCTTTTGGTGCGCGACGCTCCTCATCCCGCTCGGCGTGGTAGCTGCATGGGTTACGAATCAATTGCTCGTAAATGAGGGCAGCTCCCTATGGGTCCTTTCTTATTCGGCGCTCGGTGCTGCCGCCGTCATGCTTCTTGTCGAGCCCTTGGTTTCGGGACTTATCGACCAAACCGACCTTGCGACGGGAACAGTTGCCTGTATTTGCCGTGACATCCTTGTCATCGCCGCTGTTTCAGCGCTCTCGTTCGTTTCACTCGAAATTGCCTGCAATGAAACGTTCTATCGCATTCCCGCCAACTCATTCGGGTTTTCCGTCGGGCTGCTCGCGACGGTTCTGCTCTCCCTTTATTTGCTGGGACAGCGTCATGGAGGCGTCATGGCCCTCGTGCCCGTCGTCTGTTGCATCCTTGGCATTGCCGAGCACTTCGTCATAACGTTTAAAGGCGAAGCCATCCTGCCAAGCGATATCTTGGCCCTTGGCACCGCAATGGAAGTGAGCGAGGGATACGAGTTTACCTTTACCGCCGCAATCGTAACCTCTCTAGCCATGCTGGAGATTTCCCTGGGGCTTCTTTCGCTTATCCGACCGCGAAAGCTCCGTACGCCCACCCATGTCTTCCCCGCAATCGCCGCCAACCTCTGCGCTTTTCTGCTAGTGACCGTTGTGGGGCTCTCGGGCTTTTCCAGCATCGACTTGGAGCAGGCACTGAATTTTGGATTTGACCGTTGGCAGCCCATCACCACGTATGCGTCTCAGGGGTTTATTACTTCGTTCACCGAAATGGTCAACGAGTTGCCCATTGAGAAGCCCGAAGACTATACGCCCGATGAGGCGCAGAGCATCGAGCAGGAGCTCGCCGCCGTCTACGACAGCACATATGGCTCGAGCGAGCAGCGCGCGGCGGCCGTTGCCCAGTTCAATGAAATCAGGCCGACGATTGTTGCCGTCATGAACGAGAGTTTTAGCGACCTTTCGTGCTTTGAGCAGCTCCAGGCGGCCGGGTACACCGGCCCCGCATTCTACAACTCGCTTCCCGACACACTTGTTCGCGGCACCATGCTCGCTTCGGTCGCCGGTGGCGGAACGGCGAACTCCGAATTCGAATTTTTGACCGGAGCGACAACGGCCTTTGTCGGATTAGGCAAAATTCCCTATCAGCTGTATCAGATGAATGGCGTCAACAGCCTGGCAAAGGACCTTAAAGAGCTTGGGTATACCACTACCGCTATGCACCCGCAAAACCCCGTCAACTACCATCGAGATAAAATCTATCAGCAGCTTGGCTTTGGAAACTTTCTTTCAATCGGCGATTTCGAAGGTGCGTCCTATTACCATGCCGGCGTATGCGACTACGCCACCTACGACAAGATACTCGACCTGCTTAGAACCGACGAAGCCCCGCAGTTCATCTTTGACGTCACGATGCAAAATCACGGCGGCTACGACTATGGCACCGTTCCCGCCGAAGAGCTGACAAACTATTGGGTCGAGGGAGCCAGTGAGGGTGCCAACAGCGCGCTCAACACCTATCTCACCTGCATCAACGCATCCGACCGGGACCTCGAGTACTTTATCAACGAGCTCCGCAATATCGGCAGACCGGTTGTTCTTGTCTTTTTTGGCGACCATCAGCCGAGCGCCGCGACGACTCTCAACGACGAGCTGTACCCTCAGGAAGATACGGCAAGCCACGCTTTCCGTATCTATCAGTCGACATATCTCGTCTGGGCTAACTATGAGATCGCCGGCAATACCGAGCTCAACGTCTACGACACCGTCGGGGCAAACGAGATTGCAGCCATTACCCTTAATAAGATCGGCGTCCCGCTCACCAATTACCAAAAGGCCCTACTTGCGACAAGGTCAGATGTGCCCACCATCAATGTCGCCGGCTATCTCGGTGCCGACGGGCTGCGCTACGACTTGGAATCGGAAGACAGCCCCTACGCCTCGACGATCGACAAGCTGCAGCGCATGCAATACCTCGAGTTCGCCAGCAAAGTTCAGTAAGCCCACCCATTCGCTTGGGCCCATCGTATTGCAAGCACGCTCGGCCCAAACGCATCGCAAATGACTCCCGCTCGCAAACGAGGGTACAATGACGCTCGTGTCACATCGCGGGGCCCCGGCCCCAGCATATACAAAGGAGTCATACATGGGTTGCGAACACGCACAGGCCGCCGGCGGACAAACGTCGCCGTCGCAATTTGAGGAGAACACGCTGTCCGAGGTCAAGCGCGTCATCGCCGTGCTTTCCGGCAAGGGCGGTGTCGGCAAGTCATTTGTCACCGGTGCCATCGCCACCGAGCTTGCCCGTCACGGCCACAAGGTCGGCGTCCTCGATGCCGACATTACCGGTCCCTCTATCCCCAAGATGTTCGGTATGAGCGGACGCCACGTCCATGCCCTTGGCAACCTTATGCTGCCCGAAATCTCCGAGCACGGCGTCAAGGTCATGAGCTCCAACCTGCTGCTCCAAAACGAGACCGACCCCGTCCTTTGGCGCGGTCCGGTCATCGCAGGCGCCATTAGGCAGTTCTGGAGCGAGACCTCGTGGGGCCCCATCGACTACCTGCTGGTCGACATGCCTCCGGGAACAGGCGACGTCGCGCTCACCGTCTTCCAGTCGCTGCCCGTCGACGGCATCGTCATCGTCACGAGCCCGCAGGATCTGGTCTCGATGATCGTCGCCAAGGCGGTCAACATGGCCGAGAAGATGAACGTCCCCATTCTGGGCATCGTCGAGAACATGAGCTATATCGAGTGCCCCGACTGCGGCAAGAAGATCGAGGTCTTTGGCAAAAGCAAGCTCCCCGAGGTCGCAGAGCGCTATAACCTCGACATCTTGGGCACGCTTCCCATTAATCCGGCACTCGCCGAGGCCTGCGATAAGGGCGAGGTTGAGACCGCGCTGCCCGATGGCATGTTGCCCAAGGCAGTCTCTGCCGTCGAGGCTATTACCCCGCACGAGACCGACGAGGCCTAAGTGAACACGAGCGCCTTCTATGACGTCCTGGTAATCGGCGGCGGGGCTTCAGGCCTCGCCGCCGCCATTACGGCCGCACGTGCTGGCAAAAGCGTCTGCATCGTTGAGCGCGATGTCGCCTGCGGCCTAAAGCTCCTTGCGACCGGTAACGGCCGCTGCAACCTCTCCAACGAATCGATTGATCCTCAGCGGTATAACCACCCCGCATTCGTCGAATCTGTCATGGGCCCCCAACCCGAACAAGAGCTTATGGGTTTCTTCTCCTCGCTGGGCATCATGACAACCTCCGAGGAAGGCCGGCTATACCCGCGCTCCCTTCGCGCAGAATCGGTGCGCGACGCGCTTCTCAACGTTTGCGACCGCCTAGGTATTACCTTAATCTGCGGAGCCAACGTTGCCTCGGCGCACAAAGCTTCCGAAGGCTGGACACTCCAAATAGACCGTCCAGCGCGGGCGCTCAAGGCAAAAAAGCACGACGACCGAAAATCGGAGCTCCGCTCGCTTCGGAAAGCGCTCGCCGATGTCCCTCGCAAGAACGAGGCCCTGGAGGCACATGCCGTAATTATCGCCACGGGTGGCAACCCCACCGGTATCGCCGATACGTTTAGCCTCCCCCTCACTTCGCTGCGCCCCATCCTCTGCCCCGTATCGGCAACGGTCGTCGGCGATCGGGCGGCACTCAAGACGTTGGACGGCCTGCGCGTCCGCGCCCGCTTGACGCTCGCCCGCAATCATAATGAGCTCTGGCACGAAGACGGTGAAGTCCTGTTTCGAACCTTCGGTATCTCGGGCGTCGCTGTCTTCAACCTCTCCCGTCGTATCCAGCGCGGCGATACGATCCTGCTCGACGTTTTCCCCGACCTCTCTAAAGACGAGTTGCTCGATATGCTTAACCGGCGCGTTAAGCTGCTCGGCGGCTTTTCGCCCCGCGATCCCCGTTGGCTCGACGGCATACTCGCCCCGCAACTCTCCCGCGTCGTCTGCACAGCGTTCGAGCAGTGCCATCCAGGCTCCAACGATGTCATCCACCTGGTCTCGATCCTCAAGCATTTTAAGTTGCTCGTCGAAGGAACCGCCGAGGAGCGCTCGGCGCAGGTCACGCGTGGTGGCGTATCTGTCGAGAGCATCTCAACACCCAGTCTACGCGCGCGCAGCGTTGTCGACACCCCGCTTTACGTCTGCGGCGAAGCGCTCGACATCGACGCCGATTGCGGAGGCTTTAACCTTGCGTGGGCATGGCTCTCGGGCATTCGCGCTGCAAGCAGCCTGTAGCCGCGCAGTCTATAATCAAAAACGCATTCGGGCCGTCTGGGATACCGGACGGCCTCTTTCTTGCCTCTAAGGAGACCTCGATGATTGAAATCACCCAAGTCAACGCGTCGCTCGATGAAGCCGGCGATGAAAATGCCTGCCTCATTGTTGGCAAGCGAGTCGCCAAGCGCGTCCTACGTTGCAAAGACTCCGAGATCAAGTCCATCGAGCTCCACCGCAAGTCAATCGACGCTCGCAAAAAACGAGACGTCCATTTTATCCTGAGCTTTCGTGTTGAGCTGACCAGTCCCCACCTCGAGCGAGAAGCGGTCGACAGCGTTTCCGAGCGTGACCGCTCGCGCGTACGCGCGATAAAAGACGATGGGTCTTCATTCCCCACCCCCGTCTCCGACGCACCTCAAGAACGCCCTGTCGTTGTCGGCGCCGGATGCGCTGGCCTTTTCGCCGCGCTAACGCTCGCCAAAGCAGGTCTTAAGCCCTTGCTCATCGAGCGCGGCGACCCGGCATTTCGCCGCTCGCATGCGATCGACCTCTTTCTAAAGGAGCGCATCCTCGACCCCGAGAGTAATATCCAGTTTGGTCTGGGCGGCGCGGGGACCTTCTCGGACGGCAAGCTCAATACGGGAACAAAAAATCCCGCCCATCGCCTTATCCTCGAAACCTTCGTCGAGGCGGGTGCGCCCCGCGATATTCTGTGGGATGCCAAGCCGCACATTGGCTCCGACATCCTTCCCACGGTTGTCACCGCTATATCCCAGCGCATCGAGCAGCTCGGAGGTATCGTCCGTTATCGAACAAAGCTCGTCGACATTCACATCGACGCGTCTGGCGCCATCACCGGTATTGATGTCCAATCGTCCCAAGACGCCGCTTACGAGCCAATCGAGACAAAGCACCTCATCCTCGCCTGCGGGCATTCTGCTCGCGATATTTTTGAGCTCCTTAAGGACCACAACGTGGCCCTCGCACAAAAGACCTTTGCCATGGGCGTTCGCATCGAGCATCCGCAACGCGACATCGACAGAGCCCAATATGGAGCCTCGGCGGGACATCCAGCGCTCGGGGCAGCCCCCTACAAGCTCGTCGCCCATCTCCCCAACGGCCGCAGCGTGTTCTCGTTTTGCATGTGCCCCGGCGGACAGGTTGTTGCCGCCTCTTCAGAACCGTGCCATCTGTGCGTCAACGGGGCCAGTCTCAATGCCCGCGACGGACGCAACGCAAATGCCGCCCTGCTCGTTAACGTCACGCCTGAGGACCTTCCCAACGATGACCCGCTCGCCGGCATCGAGCTCCAGCGTGCCTGCGAGGCGGCCGCCTATCGCCTGGGCGGTTCCAACTGGAACGCACCGGCACAACTCGTCGGAGATTTCCTCGCAGAACGCGCCAGCAGGGCGCCCGGAAAGGTAAAGCCCACCTATCCGCTCGGTGTGACCTGGACGGCAATTGACGAAGCCCTGCCGCAGCATATCGTCGAGTCGCTCCGCCTGGGACTTCCCCTACTCGGAAAAAAGCTACGAGGTTACGACCGTCCCGATGCCGTTCTTACCGGCGTGGAGACTCGTTCGAGCTCACCGGTCACTGTCACCCGAGACCGAACGTGCCATGCCGTGTCGACCCCGGGCCTCTACCCTTGTGGTGAGGGAGCTGGATATGCCGGCGGCATCATGAGCGCGGCCACCGACGGCATCCGTTGTGCTGAAGCCCTGATCGCAGACCTCTAACGCACGAATTCCAGCGCGCAAAAGACATAGGCCCCGAGCTCGACAGGGAACTCGGGGCCTGTTCGCTATTTCTTAAACCGTGCACCCTGGCGTTTTCTGCCCGATGCGAACGTGGAACCCTTGCGGGCCTGCGAACGTAAGCGCTCGATCGTCTCGTCCTCAGACGCACCCTCGAGCATCGCCCGAATCTGAACGACAGCATCGCGCAGGCGCGCCGCCTCCTCAAAGTCCATGGCGGCAGAAGCGTTACGCATATCCTCTTCCATGGTTTCGACGATCCGCACAAGCTCGTCATGCGGCAGTTCTTCCAACTGCTCCGCAAGTGTCTGCTCGGGCGCCACCGTTTCTGGCACACCGCCCTCGCCCGACTCATCGGGCGTATAGAATGCGCCATGGCCAAGAGAGTCGCCCTTCGAGCGACCCTTGGAGCCCACAGTTTTTTCGGCCTCGGCAATAAAACTTGAGATGTCGTTGATGGCCTTGCGCACCGTCTTGGGCACAATGCCATGTTCTTCGTTATATGCCATCTGAATCTCGCGACGGCGCTGCGTCTCCTCGATGGCCTCTTTCATCGAATCGGTCACAACGTCTGCATACATGATGACTTCGCCATCGGCGTTACGGGCCGCACGGCCAATCGTCTGAATCAGCGAACGGCGGTTGCGCAAGAAGCCTTCCTTATCGGCATCGAGAATTGCCACCAGTGAGACCTCGGGAAGATCCAAGCCCTCGCGAAGCAGGTTGATGCCAACGAGAACATCGATCTTGCCCTCGCGCAGCGTTCGCAGGATCTCGACACGGTCCATTGTCGCCGTATCAGAGTGCATGTAATTGACCTTAATGCCCGCGTCGAGCAGATGGTCGGTCAGGTCCTCGGCCATGCGTTTGGTCAACGTGGTCACCAGCACGCGCTCCTTGCGGGCAACGCGCTCGCGAATCTCGTCCTCAAGATCGTCAATCTGACCGCGAACTGGACGCACGTCAATCTTGGGGTCGAGCAGGCCGGTCGGACGAATAATCTGCTCCACGTCGTTTTGGCTCACCCGCAGCTCGTAGTCGCCCGGCGTGGCCGAAACATAGATAAACTGGGGGATCCTTGCCTCAAACTCATCGAAACGAAGCGGGCGGTTATCGAGCGCCGAGGGCAGGCGAAAACCGTGTTCCACCAGCGTCACCTTACGCGAGCGGTCACCTTCGTGCATGCCGCGAATCTGCGGCACCGTCACATGGCTCTCATCGATGATGCAGAGCATATCCTTGGGAAAGTAATCGATTAGGGTAAACGGCGGCTCACCCGGCTTGCGACCGTCCAGATGACGCGAGTAGTTCTCGATGCCGTTGCAAAAGCCCATCGTCTCGAGCATCTCAAGATCATAATCGGTACGCTGCTGCAGACGCTGCGCCTCGAGCAACTTGTCGGTCGCCTTGAGCTCCGCCACGCGCTTCTCGCACTCTTCGCTGATCGATTTCAGAGCCGCCTTGACCTTCGGCTTCTCGGTCACGTAGTGCGATGCCGGCCATACGGGAATGGCCTCGTACTCACGAAGCATCTCACCGGTGACCTCATCGATCTCGGCAATCAGCTCGACCTCGTCGCCAAAGAACTCAAACCGCAACGGATGCTCGGCATAAGGCGGATACACGTCGACAACATCGCCGCGCACGCGGAACGTGCCACGTGCCAGGTCATAGTCATTGCGATCATATTGAATGTCGATAAGTGCATGGATAAAGTCATCGCGCTCGAGCGGCACCTTCTTGTCGACGTTTGGAGCCAGACCCGCATAGTCCTCAGGAGAGCCAATGCCATAGATACACGAGACCGATGCGACAACGATCACATCACGTCGAGAGAGCAGTGACGCGGTCGCCTGATGGCGCAGCATCTCGACCTCTTCGTTAATCGAGGAGTCTTTCTCGATATATGTATCGCTTTGCGGCACATACGCCTCGGGCTGATAGTAGTCGTAGTACGAGACGAAGTAGACCACAGCGTTGTTGGGAAAGAACTCTTTGAGCTCGCTCGCAAGCTGAGCAGCGAGCGTTTTATTGGGGGCCATGACCAGCGTCGGCTTTCCCAGGGCCTCAATAGTCTTTGCCATCGTGAAGGTCTTGCCCGAACCAGTCACACCCAGCAAAACCTGATAGCGGTCTCCGTCCCTCACGCCCCGCACAAGTGACTCAATGGCCTTAGGCTGGGAACCAGCGGGCTCGTATGGAGACACGACCTTAAACGGCACATCAGCGCCCTCAACGCCAAAGCGCTTAAGTTCACCACCAACGCGTTCTACTTCAAATTCCGCCATGGATACTCCTAACTCGTACATCTGCAGTATACGCAGGCGGTGGGCTTAGTCCTATACGAACCGATCGGGATAGAGAGTCTTATATCGAACCCAGGCATTATTGACGCGAATCAGATAAGCCTGAGTTTCAGGGAAGGTAATCGCATTATGGAGTGACGTGTTCTGCTGCGCCCATCCGTCGACATTGCCCATACCGGCGTTATAGGCGGCGATGGCACTATCCGTCGACCCGTTGAAATAGGCGAGAAGATACGAGAGGTATGCGCAGCAAAACTCGATATTCGTAGCCGGATCGTTAAGATTGTCGACCGAATACTCCCCTCCGTCGACAAGGCCCTTGGCGATCATGTCCTGGGCAGTCTCGGGCATCAGCTGCATCAATCCCTGAGCACCCTGATTCGACTCGGCCTCGGGATCCCAATTCGATTCCGACTTAATGACAGCGCACACCAGATACGGATCCAGATTATGCGAAATACTGGATTGCTTTACATACGCCTCGTAGTCAATCGGATACAGCGGCTTAAAGAAAGCGGCAGGAGCACACGAGTAGACGAGCGAAATAAGGCCGAAGACGAACACAACGGCAAGTGGCGCCACGCGATACCACGTAAAGAAACGTGCCTTAGGCATCGGCCTCCTCCTTATCCGGAGTATCTATAAACCCGTGGCATGCAAGCCATGAGTCAAGCTGCTCAAAGAGCGAATTATCGGCTGCCGAATTATCAATCACCGTTGTAGCGAGATTGCACAGCGCAGACTCATCGGGCTGGCAAGCAGAACGGGCATCGAAATCAGATGGCTCCATGCCACGTTGAATAGCGCGCTCGCGACGAACTGACAAAGGGGCGCTAATGACCAGAATTTCATCAGCCAAGCCAAATGCATCCTCAAAACCAGTCGGAGCTGAAACCTCGACCACCGCAAAGGGATAACGGGGAGATGAAACCGTACAACAAACCGGATCGAGAATCCTAAGCGAAAGCTGTTCAATCAGAACGGGATGCACGATGCCATTGAGCCGTGCGACCGAATCAGGAGAAGCGAAAGCTCGAGAAGCGAGGATACTGCGGCGAATGCCGCCTTCCTCATCCAAAATGTCCCAACCGAATTCATCCGCGAGAGCATTGACGATATCAGAGCCCGGCACATACAGCGATTTTGCAAGCTCATCCAGATCGATAAGCATAGCGCCACGAGATTCGAAATAGCGGCAGGCAGTCGACTTACCCGAAGCAATATTGCCCAAGACAAATACGGTAAACATCAAGCCCTCCCTAACGCCAATGCGAGTAATTATCGCTCAAATAAACTAGATGGACTCAAAAAACAGCCAAACAGTAAGAGCGCATACGGGGAAGCTAGGTCCCAAAGCACAACATGTATATAACGCAAAAAGGGGGAGGCCGCGAGACCTCCCCCTTCCAAGTTCGATGACGGCTCGGTGCCGTCCACCGGTCAGCGGCGCCCTGGCCTCCCACGGGCTGACCCCGCAGTACTCTCGGCGCGATGGGGCTTAGCTTCCGGGTTCGGAACGGGACCGGGCGTGCCCCCCATGCTCTGGCCGCTGACCGGTGGGCGGCGCCCACCGTTACGGTGTCCGGGTGTCTACTCACGTGCCCTGGGGGCCGCATGGCGCATAGGGGAGGGAACTGACTCGGGGGCATCCTCGTGCCCGGACCGCGCTTCAGAGCGCATGTCCCGCGGGCCGCGAGGTGCGGTTCCGGAAGAGCTCGGGCGATTAGTGCGGCTCGGCTGAGGACGTCGCCGCCCTTGCACC